>CAVERI010000071.1:0-14068 GCA_963618055.1 bacterium
GCTCGGCGCAGCCCCCGCGCGCGAATGGGAAGGCCATTCGTTCCTCGAAAAGTAATTTAATAAACAGATTTCGGACGGAAGAGCGAGCTTCTCTTCCGTCCGAATTTCTTTCGATTATGCCATCGTTTTCAGCTGCTCTTTCGAAACCGCGTGGCGAAGGGGAAGCCCCGCGAGCCAGCGGTCGAGCTCGTCCAGAAGCAGATCGTCATAGGCCAGCACCTCCAGACGGCCCACGCCCGCAATGTGCGGCGTAAGCGTCAGGTTTGGAAGCGTCCAGAACTCGTGCTCCGGCGCGATCGGCTCGTCGCGCGTTACGTCCAGAAGCGCCCAGCGACCCGGTTCCTCGCGCAGCGCCCGCGCCAGATCGGTTTCCACCACCTGCGCACCGCGCCCGGTGTTGATGAAGGCCGCGTCCGGCTTCATGCGGGAGAACAGCGCGTAGTTCAGCATGTCCACGGTCTGTGGGTTGTTGGCAAGGTGGTTGGAAATCACATCGCTCTCGGTGAACAGCGTTTCAAGACTCACCTTTTTCGCCTTCAGCTCGGCCGCACGCGCGTCGCTGACGAACGGATCAAACAGCAGAATCTCGAATGGATACGCGTTCAGCTGCCGGATTACGCGCGAGCCGATCGCGCCCGCGCCGATGATGCCGATTTTCGTTTCGTAATTGCCGGGACAGTGGAACTGGCTGTAGGCCTTGCCCTCGCTGAAGTGGCCGCTTCGGTACAGCTCGGCCGCGCGGTAAAAGCCCTTATTCAGGTGGTAAATGGCGGCGACGGTGTACTGCGCCACAAAGTCGGCCATAGCCTGCGCGGCGGTGACCACGGTCACGCCCGCGTCCAGATAGCCCTCGGCGAAATAGCGTACCGACGCGGCGGAATACAGAACCAGCCTGAGTTTTGGGAAGAATTCCCGCACCTGTGCGTCCGTCAGCGCGGGCATGCCCCATGTGGAAAGAATCACTTCGACTTCCGCCAGCTGCGCGCGCTTTTCTTCCATTTCGCTTAGCAGCACGGGCTCGGAGAGAAACTCCAGACGCTTCTCAAATTCCTTCTGCCGCCCGTCGAACACGAAGCGCAGCCGGTTTTCGGGGTTTGTGGTAAAGAAGCAGGCTTTCATGAGCAATCATCCTTTCACCGACCCGATCATGACGCCCTTCACGAAGAAGCGCTGCAGGAACGGGTACAGAAGCATGATGGGCGCGGTGGAAATGACGATCAGCGCGTATTTGATGACCGTCGCGGCGGCAATTTCGCTGCCCGCGTCCATGCCGCTGGCCATTTCGGAGTCTTCGCCGAGAATCAGCACCTGCCGGAGCACCAGCTGCAGCGGGAAACGGCTGGGGGACTGAATGTACAAAGAGGCGTTGAACCACGCGTTCCAGTGACCGACGGCATAATACAGCATCAGCACCGCGGAGGTCGCGCCCGTCAGCGGCACGACGACGTTCAGAATGCGCTGGAAGTGCGAAGCGCCGTCCAGCTTGGCGGCTTCCATCAGCGCGTCCGGCAGCGCGCCGATGGCGCTGCGCATGATCAGCATGTTGTAGGTGCTGATCGCGCCGGGCAGAATCAGCGCCCAGAGCGTGTTCATCAGGTGCAGCGACTTGATGTTCAGGTATCCGGGCACGATGCCGCCGCTGAAGTACATGGTGAACAGAATCAGATAGGCAATCGGCTTTTTGAACAGGCTGTTTTTAAGCGACAGCAGGTAAGCGCCCAGCACCGTGAGCACCATGTTGAACGCGAGACCCACGATGACGATAATCAGCGTGTTTCCAAAGCCGCTGAGCAGCAGGCTGTGTTGGAACACCATGCGGTAGGAGGTCAGCGAAAGCGGAAAGTGGGGCAGCCACATCAGGCCGTAGTTGGCGACCATCTTCGTCGGGTCGCTGATGGAAGCGATAAGAACGAAATACACGGGATACGCGGTCAGAAACAGGATCAGCACGAGCAGGCAGGTGTTGAAGACGGAAAATACCCGATAGCCCGTGCCTTCGTCCAGACAGGATTTTTTGTGGTTTGCAGCCATGGTGTTTTCCTCCCTTCTACCAGAGCCCTACGCCCGAAAGCCGGTTGCTGAGCGCGTTGGCGGAGATGACCAGAACGAAGTTGATCACGGAATTGAACAGGCCGATGGCGGTTCCAAAGCTCCAATCTCCCTGCACAAGACCGCGGCGGTACACATAGCTGGAAATAACGTCCGCCGTGTCGTACACGCGCTCGTTATACAGAAGGATGATCTTTTCGTGCCCCACGCTCATCAGATTGCCGATGCGCAGAATCAGCAGCATGACTACGGTGCTCAGGATGCCGGGCAGGGTGATGTGCAGCGTCTGCTGGAAGCGCCCCGCGCCGTCCACGCGCGCCGCCTCATACAGCTGCATATCGATCGAGGTCAGCGCGGCGATATAGATGATGCAGTCCCAGCCGAGGTTCTGCCAGATACCGGAAACGACATAGATGGGCACAAACATGCTCTTCTCGTTCAAAAGGTTTCCGCCAAGGTTGTTGTAGCCGAAGAACGACAGAATCTGAACGATGAACGAGTTTCCGTCGGTGAACAGGCGCACCATGGAGCACACGACCACCATCGAAATGAAGTGGGGCATGTAGGAAATTGTCTGCACCGTCTTGCGGAAGCGGTCGTTCTTGACCTCGTTAATCAGAAGCGCGAAGAGAATCGGAAGGGGAAACGCAAAAATCAGCGAGGAAAGGCTGATGACCAGCGTGTTTTTCACCAGACGCAGGAAATAATAGGAAGTGAAAAATTCGGAGAAATAACGCACGCCGATCCATTTGCTGCCCCAGATGCCCTTGCTGGATGAAAAGTCCTTGAATGCGATTACGGCGCCGATCATGGGCTTATAGTGGAACAAAAGGTAGTACGCGAGCACGGCGAGCGCCAGAAGGTAAGCGCCGCTGTTTTCGATCCAGTCTTTTTTCAGCCGCACCGCGATGCCCTGAGTGCCGTCCTTTTGATGTCTGCTCATATCGTTCTCATACCGTTGCGGCCGCCGGTACCGTGAAAACCGAAAATGAAAAATGCGCCGCTCGATTTGCATTTTTCAGGCGTAGGCGCGTCGTGGGCGGGGGAAGACCCCGCCCACGGTTGAGATACGGGAAGAGAATCAGTCGAAGTACGGATCGATGGCGGCCTGCATGATCTCAATGTAGCGCTCCATGCCCAGCTGCCTGAGGCCGTCGATGTACGCGTCGAAGCTGTCGAGAGATTCGGTACCGGAGATAAAGTTCGCGATGTGCTCCTTCAGGTAGGTCTGCAGCTCCGTCCAGATGCGGGTGTACTCTGTCTGCATATCGGAGGGAATGCTGCTGTAGGAAATCATGTAGTCGTTATACTGGCTGTCCGCCCAGATCTCGCACGCGTCGCGCTGCTCCTGCATCGGGAAGCGGTTCTCGGAGAAGGCGCGGCGATGGATGCAGCTCCAGTTGACCAAACCATAGGAACGGGCGATGGGGTCAATGGCGAAACCGTCGGGATTGTGCGCCATGAAGTCGGTCAGCACAACCTTGCCATTTTCGTCGTAGTTGTAGGTGACACCCTCAATGCCGTAGTTGGCGAGATCCATGCCCTTGGGAGTGTACAGGTAGTCGAAGAAGCGGAGCGCGGCTTCGACGTCCTTGCAGTTCTTGGTGATGAAGCACCAGAAGGTCGTGCCTGTAATTGCGGTGGCATAGCTCATGCAGGCCTTTTCACCCTCGTTCGCGGTCAGGGATGGAATGGCGGTCAGCTGGAAGCCCTCCTCCGTGGCGGCGTTGGTGATGACCTGAAAGCGGGAAACCATGGCGGAGATGGCCGCGCTGGTTCCGTTGGTCATGGCGGCGACGGCGGTGGCGTTGTCGGTCACGGCGAAGTTCGGGTCGAACAGGCCGTCCGCGTACAACTGATGCATGTACTCGAGGTAGTCCTTGAATTCCGGCTCATAGGCACCGAAGTGGAATTCGCCGTTCACCTGATAGTTCGATGCGCAGGGCAGGCCGAACGCGGAGGTGAGGTAGCCGTAGTTCCAGATGTATTCGTTCATATTGCTCGCGGACATCAGAGGAGTTTCCACGCCCAGCTCGGACTTGCAGCGGGACAGATACTCGGTGAACTCGTCCAGCGTGGTGATGGATTCGATGTCCAGCTTGTCCATGAAGTCCTTACGGACGATCATACCGGCGTAGTTGCGGAATGGGGAATCGGACGGATAGAAGTTGCCGGCGAAGGCAATGTGAGACAGTTTACCGTCAAGGTCGACCAGCGCGGACTTCAGGCTGGCTTCGTCGCTGTTCAGGAACGCCCAGTAGTTCGGCGCATACTCGGGAAGCAGGTCGTCCAGCTTCACGGCAATGCCGTCCTCGATCATGCCGGAGAAGCCCTTGCTGTAGAAGGTCTTGTTTGCACGGATCATGTCCGGCAGGTCTCCGCTGGCGAGTAACAGAAGCAACGCGCTCTCATCGACGGCCTCCGTCACCTTTACGTTGATACCGGTGGCCTCCTGCCACGCCTTGAAGCCGGGGGTGTCGTTGTAGCTGCTGTAGCCGAACAGGGATATATCGACGTCAGCGGTCGTCCACAGGGTGAGGGTCGGTCTGTCCTGCATGGGATAGATGTCTTCAGCGGTGGCTGCACATGCCGACAGAGCCAGCAGCAGCGCAACAGCTAGGGAGAGGATTCGACGTGTCATGGGCAAATCATTTCCTTTCACTGATTTACACGGCGTTAATGCTATTAGCAAATGAACCATGTATGAAATACGGTTTCAGCCGTGCTGACAATAATTCTACGAAAAAATATCACCGTGTCAACGACCTTTCACGGCGATTTCCAGATATTTCGAGCGGGTTTGTTTTAAAAAGTATAATTTGTGCTCCGATATGTGCAAGTTATGATTTAACATGCTTTCTCCGATATTCGCCGGGCGTACGGTTCGTAACCTTTTTGAAGACACGGCTGAAATAATATTCGTTCTGAAAACCCGAAAGCGTCGCCACGTCACGCAGCGGCGAATCAGTGTAACAGATCAGTTGCTTGGCGTATTCGATTCGCGCCTTAATGATGTCCTGCTTCAGCGAAAGGCCGTAGCGCTCGCGATACAGAATATTGAGCCACGTGGTGCTCATCTGAAGCTCGTCCGCGATCTTCTCGACCGTCCACGGATGGGTTACGTCGTTGTAGATATTGAAATGCAGCGTGGCGATTTCGTCGTAGTGACGGGAATAGGCGGCGTTCTGCGCGTTCGCCGCCATGCGGATGCCGCGGGAAAGGTAGATCATCATTTGCCGGAAAATCAGACTTTCCAGCTCGGAATCCTCCTTTTCCGGGCGGATTTTTTCGGAATACATCATAACAAACAACTCGGTAAGGCTGTTCGGCGTGTCCGGATGGTATACGCGGTTGGCACGGATGTTGTATTGATCCATGATCGGCTGAACGTCGTCGCCCTCTAAAAACATCCAGTTGTTGCGCATGATGGCTTCCTCGTCGTGCGCGTTCAGCACGCGAGGCGTGCGCGGCTGGTAGAGGATGCAGTCGTTGATTTCTACGCGCCGAATGCCGCTCTCCGTACTGATGACTGCGGGCGTGAGAAGCTGCATGAAGACATAGCATGGCGTTCCATCCGGAATGCGCCGTTTCTCGCCGGGAAAGTGACTCGTGCCCAGACCGATGGAGACCAGATGAAACATGCCTCGCACCTCCGACAAAGGTTCCTGCCGCACACAGGGGAAGTGGTTCGATATTTATTATACCAATAACGGAGCGCTTTCGCAAGCACTCGGCGCATCTTCTCCGCTTTTGATAGGAAAATAAGCTGGAAACTTGCGAAAAATATAAAATAATGTTGGAACGTGCATTGCTTCTTCCGCGAAAAGCGGTTATGATGGAAGTAATTTCGAAAAGGAGAGGAGCTTGTTATCGATGAAACTTTCGTTTACCACGCTTGGCTGCCCGGATTGGAGCTTTGAGAAGATTCTGGATGAAGCGCAGAGGATGGGCTTTCCCGCCATCGAGATTCGCGGCGTCGAGGGCAAGATGCTCGCCGACGAAATCGAGTTTTTCAAGCCCGGACGGCAGCAGGACACAAAGCGCATGCTGAAGGCGCACGGCATTGAGATGTGTGCGTTCGGCTCGTCCATCAATTTCCACGATCCTGAAAAGCTGCCCGCCGTGCTGGAAGAGGGCCGCCGCGCGATCGACGTGTGCCAGAGCATGGGCATTCCGCACATTCGCGTGTTCGGCGACAGGATTCCCGAGGGGCGCACCGCCGACGAAGCCGCCCGGCTGGCGGCGGACGGCATTCGGCAGCTCTGCGCCTACGCGGACGGCACGGATGTGGATATTCTGCTGGAGGTGCACGGCAATTTCAATACCATCGAGGTGATGAAGAGCCTGCTCGAAAAGCTGGACGACCCGCATTTCGGCATCCTGTGGGACATCGAGCACAGCGACAAGATCTATGGCGACGACTTCCTGCCGTTCTATGAAACGGTGAAACCGCGCCTGCGCCACGTGCACGTGAAGGATCATGTCCGCATGCCCGACGGCACGTTCAAGCTCTGCCACGTGGGCGACGGCGATATTCCGATCGCCGCCATCGTGAAGAAGCTGACCGAGGATGGCTTCGACGGCTACTTCTCTCTCGAGTGGGAAAAGAAATGGCACCCCGAGCTGCCCGACTGCGACACGGAATTCCCGTTCTACCATGACTTCATGGAGAACTGCCTGAAGTAAAAAGCGTTCTATTTTAAAACCCGTCCGGCTGAAATGTCGGGCGGGTTTCCTTATTAGAAATTAAAACCGGCGGGGGAAAAGATTTATTTGAACATATCCGCGTTCTGGCGGTAGGCTTCCTCGGTGATCTTGAGCTGGAGGAGGATTTCGTTGTTCTTGATCAGGAAGGGCGCGCCGGTGGTGAGGGTATCGTAGAGGGCGTTATAGAAGTTCAGACCCTTGGAGTTGAACGTGCGGGCTTCTTCTCCGGTCGGAATCCACTCCTCCTCGTGCATGGGCAGTTCCTCGCCGCAGTAGATGGGCGTGCAGTCCTCCGTGCGCAGCGGGGTGGTGATGAGGTGCTGCTCGGGGGCCTCCTCGTCCACGTAGTATTTCCACTTGAGGCCGTTGTCCGTGCCGGTCAGGCAGCCGCGGGTGCCGTGCACCTGAAAGGTATCCTTGCCGCCAAAGCCGAAGGCGGAGGAAATTTCGATGTCGCACACGGGCGCGCCGGGGGCGCGGAGGATCATCTTCACGTAGTCCTCGCCGTCGCCGTAGGTGTGCGCGCGATCCATGGCGCAGAACACGTCGATGTTCTGCGGATGCCCCATCACGTCAAGCGCCCAGTCCATCGGGTGCGGGCCGGTGTTGCGCAGGCTGCCGGCGGAGAAGCCGTGCACGGTCTGCCAGTCCCAGCGGCGGGAAAAGCCGTCGAAATTGAAGGTATACTGCACCGGACGGCCGAGCTTTCCGCTGGCGACGATTTCGCGCATCTTCATGTAGGCGGGCGCGAAGCGGTACTGCTGGAAGATGTAATACTGCTTGTTATGTTCCTTGGCGGCCTTCAGCGCGCACTCAAAGTCGCTCACGTTGCCGGACGCGGGCTTTTCGGAGAGCACGTCGAAGCCGTTGGTGAGCAAATCACAGCTGATGCGGGCATGGTCGAAGGAGAAGGAAGCGTTGATTACGAGGTCGATGTCGGTGCGGCCGAACAGCTCGCGATAGTCGCTCAGCGCCTGCATGCCGTTTTCGCGCTCGATCATCTCGCGGCGTTCCTTGTCCTGCTCTACAAAGGCGACGAATTCATACTTGTCGGGCAGCTGCAAAAGCAGCTTTCTGTGGATATTTCGGCCACTACGGCCATAGCCAATCAGAGCTACGCGAATTTTCTTCAAGGTAAACACCCTCCTGTTTCTTTAATGGGCACGAGGCCGTGCCTGCTGAAGGTATTGTAGCATGCGGGCGGCTGGAATTCAATGCAGAAAAGAAAATCTTATATATACTTTTCAACAGACGCGGTGTTTATCCATGTAGTTAAATTTCGATCATATTCTGCCGAAAATGCGCCGCGCTCTTGCCGAGGGAGCGGTTTTGATGTATAATGGCTTGAAACAATGAGGAATACGGGAGAAAGCGCTATGAAATGGATTGCCTCCGCCGCGTTTGGCATGGAGGGGTTGACGGGCCGCGATCTGAAGCGTCTGGGCGCGGAGGACGTTCAGGTTCTGAACGTGGGCGGCGCGGAGTTTTCCGGCACGCTCGAGAGCGCCATGAAGGCCAACCTGTGGCTGCGCTGCGCCGACCATATTTCGCTGGTTGTGGGCGAGTTTCCCGCGCGCAGCTTTGAGGAGCTGTTTGAGGGCGTTCGCAGAATCGACTGGGCGGATTATCTCGCGCGCGACAGCGCGTTTCCGGTGCGCGCGCGCTGCGTGAAGAGCGTGCTGATGAGCCAGACGGACACGCAGAAGATCGTGAAAAAGGCCGTGGCCGAAAAGCTGAAGGGCGCGTATGGCGTTTCGTGGTTTGAGGAAACGGGCGCGACGGTGCAGATTGACGTCAGCATTCGAGACGACAACGTAACCGTGTCGCTGGACGCCTCCGGCGAGCCGCTGTCCCGGCGCGGATACCGCACGTGGAACGGCGAAGCGCCGCTGCGCGAGACGCTGGCGGCCGCGCTGATTCTGACCAGCGGGTGGCATCCGTGGCAGCCGCTGTACGATCCCTGCTGCGGCACGGGCACGCTTCTGATCGAGGCGGCGTTTATCGCGCTCAACCGCGCGCCGGGGCTTCGCCGTCCGTTCGCCATGGAAAAATGGCCGTTTGCCGACGCGTCGGCGCTGGAGCGCGTTCGCCGCGAGGCGCAGAGCCGTTCGGATGAGGGGCAGCAGCGCGAGATTCGCATTGCGGGCTCCGACATCGACCCGGAGGCGATCGAGCTTGCCCGGCGGCACATCCGTCAGGCGGGGCTTGGCGGGCGCATCGAGGTCGAGGTGATGGACATGCGCGACGTGGTTCTGAAGGGCGAGCCGGGCGCGATTGTGGCCAACCCGCCGTATGGCGAGCGAATCGGCGACCGCCGCGTGGCGCACGTCGTCGCGCGCCAGCTGGGCGAGCTCTCCCGGCGCTGTCCGGGCTGGAATGTATATGCGTTTTCCGCCGACATGGGCTTTGAGCGCGAGTTCGGCCGCAGGGCCGACCGGCGCAGGCGGTTTTATAACGGACGCATCGAGTGCGAGTATCACATGTTTGAGAACGGCAGACCGACTCAAGGCAGTGGCGCGCATACGCGAGGAGGCAGAAAATGAAGGCCATTTTCAACAAGGAACCGCTCACGACGAATACCCTGTCGCCCCTGTCGCTGGGAGCGATTCGCCCGGAAGGGTGGCTGCGCGCGCAGATGGAGGCGCAGGCGAGGGGCATCACCGGGAGGCTTCGGGAGATCTGGCCGGACGTGGGCAATGGCTGCGCGTGGCTGGGCGGCGAGGGCGACGGCTGGGAGCGCGCGCCGTACTATCTGGACGGACTGGTTTCGCTCGCGTGGGGGCTGGACGACGAGGCGCTGAAGGCCAGCGCGATGGACTACATCGAGTGGATTCTGGCCAGCCAGCGCGAGGACGGCTGGTTTGGCCCGGAGCTGAACGACGACTATTGGCCGCTAATGGTCTGCCTGAAGGCGCTGTATCAGTACTTCACCGCCACCATGGACAAGCGCGTGCTGCCGTTCATGGATAAATTCTTCAAATACGAATATCGTAACCTTGAAGGCAAGCCCCTTCGCGGCTGGGCGTGTGCCCGCGGCGGCGAAAACATGCTGGCGGCGCTGCAGCTTTACAACATCACCGGGCAGAAGTATCTGCTGGAGCTGTGCAAAATTCTGCGCGGGCAGACGCTGGACTGGCCGAACATCTTCCACACCTTCCCGAACATTCAGCCGATGAGCCGCTCGCTCAAATGGGAACGCCTGAAAAGCGCCATGCAGGAGGAGGGGGACGGGCTGGTCGGCACCGATCATCCGTACTTCAATACCTATTATCACCAGTCGCACGGCGTGAACGTGGCGATGGGGCTGAAAACGCCCGGCGTGATCAACATGTTCAAGAGCGGCTTCAAGGAGCAGGGCGGCTTCCGCTTCGGCTGGACGAAGCTGATGAAGCACCACGGCGTCGCCAGCGGCATGTTCACCGCCGACGAGCATCTGAACGGCGCGTCGCCCACGCAGGGCACGGAAACCTGCGCCGTCGTCGAGGCAATGTATTCGCTGGAAACGCTGATCGGCTGCGGCGATTTCGGGCAGGAGCTTCCCGACATTCTGGAAAAGCTCGCGTTTAACGCACTGCCCGCGGCGTTTACCGCCGACACGATGGGGCACCAGTACGATCAGCAGGCCAATCAGGTGGCCGTCACGTCGGAGCCGCGTCCGTGGTACAACAACGGCAAGGACAGCAATCTGTTCGGCCTTGAGCCGAACTTCGGCTGCTGCACGGCAAACCTGCATCAGGGCTGGCCGAAGTTTGCGGCGTCCCTGTGGTACGCCACGAACGACAACGGCCTTGCCGCCGTGAGCTACGCGCCCTGCAGGGTGCGCACGGCGATTGACGGCGTGCCGGTGCGGCTGTCGGTCGGCGGCGGGTATCCGTTCGCGGAGACGGTGGAAATCGAGGTCGCCGTAAAGCGGCAGATTGAGTTCCCGCTGTACCTGCGCGTGCCGTTCTGGGCGAAGCAGCCGGTCATCCATCTGCCGGAGGGCGAGATCATGACCGTGAAGGCCGGCGAAACCACCTGCATCCGCCGCCGCTGGACGAGCGGAGACATTGTGAAGCTGGAGCTTCCGATGGAGCCGCGCGTCACTCGCTGGTATCATCAGTCCGCCGCCGTGGAGCTTGGCCCGCTGCTGATGGCCTTCCGGCCGAAGGAGAACTGGCAGCGCGTGGGCGGCCCCGACGAAGCGCCCACGTGGCAGGTAACCACGGACGAGGCGTGGAACTGGACAATTCTGCGCTCCGAGCCGATGAAGGCCGTGTTCGGCGAAGGCGCGGAGAACGCGTTCAAGGTGGGCGAGCCGCCGGTAAAGGTACTCGCCAAGCTGGGCAAGGCCGACGAATGGACAATGGACGGCGCCAACTGCGGCGCAACGCCCATTCAGCCCAGCGTCCGGCGCGACTCGGTTGAAACGGTAGAGCTCGTGCCCTACGGCTTCACATCGCTGCGCATTTCGCAGTTCCCGATTGCGGACGACGCGGAATAAAGCCATACAGGAAACCCCGACCCGGGCGATTGCTTCGGATCGGGGTTTTGCTGTGCCCAGCGCGCTTACAGCGGCTTGCCTGCCAGCACATCCAGATAGTCCTGATAGTTGCGGCGAAGCAGGGCGGGGGTGTCCAGCCCGTAGGGGCACTTGGATTTGCAATGGCCGCAGTTCACGCAGTCCTTGATCTTCTCCATCTTGGCGCGGCCGTCGGGGGAGAGGATGATGCTCGTGGGCGCGCGCCTAAGAAGCAGAGACGCGCGGGCACAGGTATTGATTTCAATGCCCTGCGGACACGGCATGCAATAGCCGCAGCCGCGGCAGAATTCGCCGGTCAGCTGCGAGCGGTCGAGGTCGATCACGCGGCGCACGTCGTCCGTGAGCGCGGGTTCGGCATTTATATAGGAAAGAAATTCGTCCAGCTCGCCCTCGCGCTGAATGCCCCAGATCGGCAGCACGTTTTCATATTGCGCGAGATAGGCATAGGCGGCCTCGGAATGCGTGATCAGGCCGCCGGAGAGCGCCTTCATGGCGATAAAGCCGACGTTTCTTTCCGCGCACAGCCTCACGAGCGAATGCTCCGGTTCGCCGCTGAGGTAGCTGAAGGGGAACTGAAGCGTGTCGTAAAGCCCGCTTTCGACAGCCTCGCGCGCAACGTCCAGCCGGTGATTCGTGAGGCCGATGAAGCGGATTTTGCCCTGCGCCTTTGCCTCCAGCATGGCCTCATACAGGCCGGTGCCGTCGCCGGGTTTTGGGCAGAACGGAGGATTGTGGAACTGGTACACGTCGATGCAGTCCGTCTTCAGAAGGGACAGACTGGTTTCGAGATCCCTCCAGAAGCCCTCCGCGCTGAGCGACGGCGTTTTCGTGGCAATGAAGATTCCATCCCACGCGCCGCCGAAGGCGAGACCGAGCTTTTCCTCGCTGTCGGTATAGGAGCGCGCGGAATCGAAATAGGTAATGCCGCCCTCGCGCGCCCTGCGCAGAAGGCGTACGGCGTCGTCCGCGGAGATGCGCTGAATCGGCAGCGCGCCGAAGCCGTTTTTCTGAACGGTGATGCCCGTTCTTCCGAGTGTAACGGTACGCATGTGCAAACTCCTTTTATCGAATGAAATTGGTCGTTGGGCGCGGCTGCGGGGCGGGCGGGTTGACGCCGGCGGCCTTTCCGGCTTCAATGGCGCGCAGAAGCCACGCCATGTTGCGGCCGAGCGTCTGCATGATGGCGACGCCCTCCTCGTCCTTCAAAACGTCCTCCGCCTTCGCGCCATGCACCATCGGCCAGTAGCAGGAGGAAACGACGGGCATTTCGTTGATCAGCAGATATTTGTTCAGCTGATCGAGCGCGGCGGTCGTGCCCGCGCGGCGCGCGGAGGCAACGCACGCGGCGGGCTTCATGCGCATCAGCCTGCCGCCCGCGCAGAACGCGCGATCCATAAAGGAAGTAATCGCGCCGGAGGCGGAGGCGTAGTGCACGGGCGAACCGAACACGAAGCCGTCCGCGTCCTCCGCAAGGTCAAGAAACTCGTTCACGCGGTCGTTGATGGCGCAGCGGCCCATCTTTTTGCACAGCCCGCAGGCAATGCAGCCGGATACGGGGCGCACGCCGACCCAGAAGATTTCGCTGTCGATTCCGTTTTCCCGAAGCGAATCGGCGACGATGGACAGCGCGCGGTCGGTGCAGCCGTGCTCGTGGGGGCTGCCGTTTACAAGAATTACCTTCATAAAACATCCCTCCTCTGCCTCCATCATAGTACGTTTGCCCGGTTTCGTCAAGTACGAGATTTTTTCAGAGGATGTATGATATTTTTTGGTTAATCCATTGATTTCCGCGGCAACGTGTGATAAAATGCTTTACTGGTACGGTTTGTACTTACGTAGAAATGGCATGCGATGCGGCTGGCCGCGCTGTGCGCGGTTTTCGTGTGCCTTTCGATATGCCGCACGCGTTCATGGTGACGCCAATCGCCGGAAAACGCAAGCGGAAGGAGCCGGAAAACCGGCAGGACGAAGTTGGAGGTGCTTTACACAGATGGCACGTATCGCAGGTGTCGACCTTCCCAGAGAAAAGAGAATCGAGATCGCCCTGACGTATATCTATGGCATTGGCCGGAATATTGCGGACGATATCATTGAAGCGACCGGTGTCAATCCCGATACCCGAGTCAAGGATCTGACCGAGCAGGAAATCGGTAAGCTGCGCGACTATATCGATCACAACCTCAAGGTAGAGGGCGATCTTCGCCGCGAGGTTTCCATGAACATCAAGCGCCTGATGGAAATCGGCTGCTATCGCGGTCTGCGTCACCGCAAGGGTCTGCCCGTTCGCGGCCAGAACACCAAGCAGAACGCCCGTACCCGCAAGGGCCCGAAGAAGCAGGTGGCCGGCAAGAAGAAGGCGGCGAAGTAATCCCGCCTGCTGGATTGATGATTTAGGAGGAAATTCTTATGGCAAAGTCGCTGAAGAAGGTCGTTCGCAAGCGCCGCGAGAAGAAGCTCGTGGAGCGCGGCGCGGCCCATATCCGCTCTTCTTTCAATAACACGATCGTGACGATCACCGATACCAACGGCAACGCGCTGGCTTGGGCGTCGGCCGGCGGACTCGGCTTCCGCGGAAGCAAGAAGTCCACGCCGTTCGCCGCGCAGTCTGCCGCCGAAACCGCCGCGAAGAACGCGATGGATTACGGCCTCAAGACCGTCGAAGTGTTCGTCAAGGGCCCCGGCGCCGGCCGTGAAGCCGCGATTCGTTCGCTGCAGACCGCCGGTCTCGAAGTGACCATGATCAAGGACGTGACGCCCATCCCGCACAACGGATGCCGCCCGCCCAAGCGC
>CAVERI010000072.1:0-10636 GCA_963618055.1 bacterium
GTTCTGCCGTTTATGGCGTGCATCATGCGGGACAGCATGATGTACGGGCAGCAGCAGCAACATCTGGACACGACGAAGGGCGAGACGTTTCACATTGAGAACGCGAAGGAGGAATATCTGAGCGTTTTCTCAAATTTGCCGGGGCTGCGGGTGCGGTTTGAGGATGGATGCATCTATTTGAAGATTCTTTCGGAAGCGGAGCTTGCCGACCCGGAGCTTGTCGAGCGGTATTCTAAGCAGTTGGATTTTTTGGTGATTGGCATCGGCGATCCGAATCTGAAAATCATAAACTATGCGTTTTTTGGCAAGGATGCGAGCCTGAAGACGACCCAGAACGAATGGCTGATTATCATCATCGGTGCGGTTCTCGCGACGCTGCCCGCGCTGGCGGTTTCGTACAGCGAGCATATTCGCGGGTTTTCCTCCGACATTGGCGACCTTCGCGCGATGGGCGCGAGCCAGAAGCAGGTCTCCGCGCTGTTTCTTATGGAAGCGATAATCCTGCTTACAGGTGCGGCAATCGTCGCGGGAGCGGTCGCGATGGGGCTGATGAAGGCGCTGTTTGTGTGGTTCTTTGAGCAGAAGGAAATAAAAAGCCTTTCGTGGGCGCTCTTTCACGTCAATTTCTGGAAGCTTCTGGCCATTGCCGCGGCGTATCTGTGCGCGATGGCGGCGATTCTGCTGCTTACGCTGCGCGGGCTGTGCCGTGCGCCGATTGTGCATTTGATGCGGGAGGACGCCGAGGGCAACCGCGTTCGCCGTCCGCGCCGGAGACTGCGCGCGGGCAGGAGCGCCGTCGCGTCGGTGCGCCGCATGCTGCTTTCGCGCGCGAACGGGCGGTATGTAAGCTGCCTGCTGCTTTCGGTGCCGGTGGCCGTGGCGGTGTTTGTGGCGGCCAACACGGTGCTTTCGAGCATCGCGGTGGTGAACCCGAGGCCGGAATATGAGCTGAGGGTGACGCAGATGCGGGAAAACGAGCAGGGCGGCTGGTTTACGGAGGACGACCGAAGCGCGATAATGGCGCTTTCGGGCGTGCGGGACGTGGAGCTGTCCTCCGTGGTCACGTCGCGCACGTATGAGAACGGCGAATGGCGGAACAACGACGGGGACGGAAGCACGATCAACCGGATGTATGTGTATCTTTCGGATATTACGCGCCATGAGGCCGTCGAAAAGTGGCTGCGGGATACCTACGCGGGGCAGGAATATTCCGTGGAGAACGAATACGCGGAGTATGAGCGGACGGAGGTCGCCTTCGTGGGGCTGTTGTGGCTGCTGCTGGTGTTCCTTCTCGTGCTGCTGGCGCTGGAGGCGATGGTGGTGTCCGCGCGGCTGATCGGCTTCGTGCTGGCGCAGAGGGGCAACCTTCGAAGGCTGTACGGCCTTGGCGCGTCCGCGGGAACGCTGATTCGCGCCTACAGCGGGCAGGCGGCGCGCGCGGCGGCGTGGGGGATGATCCTGACGATTGTGCCCTCTGCGGCGCTTCTGTGGGTCTTGTACAAGAGTGAAATGTATTTTCTCGACCTGCGCCCCGGCGTGCTGGCCATGAATTTCGGCTGCGCGGCGCTGCTGGCGCTTTCCTACATTCTGCCGGTTCGCCTGACGCTTAAAAAGGGAATGCGCGGAATCCGCGCGGAGGAGAGGTGACAGGCATGCTTACGATTGAAGCGCTTACAAAGGTTTACAGGCAGGGAGACGACCACATTTTCGCCGTGAACCGGGCGAGCTTTACGGTGCAAAAGGGCGAATTTGTCGCGCTGGTGGGGCAGTCCGGCTCCGGGAAGACGACACTTCTGAACATGATCGGCTGCATCGACCGGCCTACATCCGGGCGCGTGCTCTTAGAGGGGAAGGATTTGACCGTTATGGAGGACGAGCCGCTCGCGCGCGTTCGCAGGCGCAGAATCGGGCATGTGTATCAGGATTTCCGGCTGCTGGAGATGCTCACGGCGGAGGAAAACATCCGCATGCCGTGCCTGCTGGACAACCGTCCGGCGGACGAAAAGCGCCTGCGCGCGCTGGCGGAGCTGCTGGGCATCGATCAGCGCCTGCGGCACCTGCCGCGCGAGCTGTCCGGCGGGCAGAGACAGCGCGTGGCCATCGCCCGCGCGCTGATCAATAACCCCGCGCTGCTGCTGGCCGACGAGCCGACCGGCAACCTCGACCGGCATTCCGCCGACGAGACCATGGAGCTGCTGCGCACGCTGAACGGTCAGGGCTGCACCATCCTGCTGGTAACCCACGAGGAACGATACGCAGACATGTGCCTCCGCAAAATCCGCATGATTGACGGCTGCGCGCAGGAGGCGTGAGGAGATAGGCGAAAGTCCTTCCGGCGTTTCGGCTGGGAGGACTTTCATCTATCCGGTTCAGGTACGATGTTTTTTCGAAAGTCGTTCCTTTATACGGTTGAAGCTTTCGATATACATATTCAGTTTCGCGGTATCGTCTGGTAGGGTTAACGTGGGCTTTCTGTAGCCGCATACGCGCACATTTCCATGAACGGATAGCTCGTCAGCCATGTAAGCGCCGATGGCTTGCCCGTATATGTGCGGATAACGAACGCATATTTGTGCGATTTCCTCGGTTGTAAGCATGCCCGCGTCAAAATGAAAGGTCTCGATGCAGGGCAGTGTTGATAATACGGAAACGTCGTGGTCTTCCAGAGTGATGTTATTCAGGTCAATTCGGCGCAGCGATGCCATACCGGAAAAAGCAGATAGCGATTGCATGCGGTATTTATGTTCTCCGCTCTCTCCCCAGAAACGCACTTCTTCCAGAGTATTGGAAGTAAAAAGCTTGAATGGGCGATAGGTAAGCTTCTTTGCGTCATGTATGCTGAGAACGCGAAGATGCCTGTTCTCCGACAGGTTCCATAGGTCGGACAGGCGTTTGCAGCGCTCGATGCGAACAGCGATCAGGTTTTTTACTCGTTCCAGCGGCGCAAAATCCGTGATGCACGTGCAATCGTCGAAATACAGAACTTCGTATGTGGCTGCATATTTATCAGCAAAATATTCCAAACCGTCCTGCGTGAGCTGATGAATATGCAGCTTCGTCGGATTCTTTGGAAACTGCATTTCTTTCTTGATCAGGGATGGCGTTAATTTGCAAAAGCTTCCGTCGCGTTCCCGGCAGAACAGTTGCCTGTCGGCTTCGTGAAAAAGAAAAACGTCATTCTCAACCTGCATGCCAATTTCCCTCCTCTGAAAGACGGTTTTATTTCCTGTGCAGCGTCACCATATAGACCTGCGCGCGGCTGCCGAGGCGGAAGGGGAGCCAATCGGTGCCTACGCCGGAGGAGACGAGCATCTTTACGAGCGATTTTTTATCGTTTTCGTCGTACAGGCCGGCGGGGAAGTCGCCGTCGTAGACTCCGGCGGCGGTCATGAGGCATTTTCCGAACAGGTTCACCTGCCCGCCGAGGGTATGGCCGCAGAAGATGAGGTCGGCCTCGGCGTTGCCGTTTGCGTCCTTCACGGTGCTGATCTGCTTGGACGCGTCCGGGTTATGCGCCAGCACGAGCACTGTGCCCGCGTCGGTGGCGTTCTGGAACTGGAAGGCGCGGGAGCCGAACGCGGACGTATAGGCGCAGCCGACGATGAGGATGGGCGAATCGTTCACGAGGGCGCGGTGCGTGGCGTTTTCAAGCAGCGTCACGCGGCCGAGCGCGCAGTCCTGATACAGTCCCTCCACGGCGGCGTCCGAGTCGCCGGACACGGCATAGATGCCGCCGGGCACGGAAAGCCCGGCAAGGCCGGAGAAGAAGGTCTCGCGCGCGGATTTCAATCGTTCATTGATGGCGGCGCGGCCCTCCTCCGTCTGCGCGCGGAACAGGTCGGACAGCGACATGCCGGTGTAGTCGCCGCCCAGCAGCACGATGTCCGGGCTCGCCTCGCACAGCGTTTGCATCAGCTTCACGCAGTCGCGGGCGCTCCTTTCACTGGTGATTTTAAAATCCGAGGCGAACAGCACGCGCGTGCCCTCTAAAAACGGCGAAAGCCCGCTGATATACGCGTCCACATAGTCCACGTGCACGACGCGGGCGCACGCGTAGCCATAAATCGCCAGCGAGGCAAGGACAATCAGCACAAGCAGCGCAAGCATGCGCTTCGGGTGAAAGCCCTTTTTCTTCTTTTTTCGTTTTGCCATAGCTCCTCCAATTTCACAGGCGAATGTTTCACGTGAAACATTCGGAAATTCCGGCGCGGAAATGTTTCACGTGAAACATTCACGATCAAATTCGCTCTTGGGCATTGCAACCTTGGATGGATTCTATTATAATAGGAATATGCCGCGCGGGCAAGATGGAATTGGTAAAGGATGCTTGCCGGACGGCCTGATAACGGGAGGCCCGAGAATGGACTACAAAAGAAAACAAACGCTGGGATGGCCTGCCGTGCTTGCGCTCGTCGTCGCCATGACGCTGGCCGCGTATCTGATTGCCCTCGCCATACGCGGAGGTGAGGACGCGCCGCTGTCCAGCATCATTCGATTGAACACGGTTTCCAACCGCGACGTGCGCGTCAGCGGAGCGAACGTGTATTATCTGGAGGGCGGCTCGCTGCACTGCGTCTCCTCCGGCGGCAAATACGTGTGGAATCTGGGCGTAGACGCCGATTCGGAGTTCTCCGCGTCGGAGCACGGCGTGGCGGTGTGGAACCGAAAGAAGCTGACGCTCGTCGAAAAGGAAACCGGGCATCTGCTCGCGTCCAAGACGATGGATGGAGAGATTCTGTCCGCGGTGGTCGGCGACCGATACGTGGCCGTCGTCCTCGCGCCGGAGCACAACAGCACGGTGGTGCTTCTGAACAGCAGCGGCGACGTGGTGGACACGCTCACCAGCTTCGGCGGCTATACGGTGCTGGATTTCGGCTTTTATGAAGGGCAGGAGCTGTTCTGGATTATGACGCTGGACTCCGCGGGATCCGCGCCAACCTGCCAGATTCGCACGTTCATCCCCGGCAAGCGCGAAACCGGCGCCATCGAGGACGCGGAGCAGGTGATCTATCAGGTCATGTTCCGCTCGAACTACATCGCCGCGGTCGGCACGAACTACCTTCGCCTGTACGACTACACGGCGAACGAGAAGAAAAACCTGCGCAAAACGGTCTACGGCTGGTATATGGACGCGGTGGACAGGCGCTCGGACGACCCCCTGATGCTGTTTGTGCCCAATCAGCAGGTGGAGGGCACGATCGCCATTTCGGACGTGCGCATGATTCGCGGTTCCAGCGAATACATCGTGCGCCTGCCGGTGGTGTGCAGCGTGCTGCTGGCCGACGGGAACACGATGTACGGCTTCTCGCAGGAATACCTTGCCTGCTGCGTATTCGGACAAAAAAAGGCCACGGTGTATAAGCTGCCGGTTCTGGTAGATACTGTAATTGACATTACCACCGACCACACGGCCGTCGTCACGTCCGGCGGATCGATTTACCTGATTCGCCTGCCATAAAAATAGCGACATGGAGGGAAAAACGTGAACATCATCAACATCATCCTGCTGGCGATTCTCCTGATCAGCTTCATTTCCGGCATGCAGAAGGGCCTGCTGGCCTCCCTGCTGGCGACGATCGGCTTCGTCGCCGCGTGGCTGATTGCCTCTTCTCTGTGCGGCACGCTGGCCAACCACTTCATGAACAGCGGCTTCAAGGACGCGCTCAGCGGCCTCGACCCGTTCCGCGAGCTCGTCGCGAAGCTCGGCGATAACGCCAACACCGTGTGCAACGGCGCGGCAAGCACGCTAAACGGCATCTGCGAAACGCTCACGGAGGCCTCCGTCCCCAAGGCCGTGGTCGACGCCTTCCGCAGCAACGCCGCCAGCCCCGCGTTCGCCGCGCTGACCATCAGCGAATGCCTCACGCAGACCATCTGGCAGTCCACGTTCAATGTCGTTTCCTTCGCGATTGTCTTCGCCATTGCTTACGCGGCGCTGCTGCTCGTGGTCAACCTGATCAACAACATGTTCCGCCTGCCCAAGCTTCGCGGCGTGGACGGCCTGCTGGGCGGCATCCTCGGCCTCGTCCGCGGCTACGCGGTGCTCTGCCTGATCGCCGCCGTGATTCCCATGGTGTATACGGCGCTGGATTCTTCCGTCGTGCAGGCGCTGTTCGCGGATTCCTCGATGGGCGCGTTCTTCCTGAACGGCGATTCCCTGCTCAGCGACCTGTTCCAAATTTCCTCGAAGATCGATAAGGTGATGCGCACCATGCCCAAGGTGATTGTCTGATTTCAAACGTAAAAAAGCCGCCGAAGCATGGCGGCTTTTTTGATGGGGAAACGGCGGTTGACGCGTTTGGATGGGCTCTCCCCTCTGCAGTGGGATGCTGCCCACCAGTTAGCGATGGGCGGCGGCTTCGAGAGCGCGTTAGAACCGTGTTGTAGAGTTTTTTAAGAGCCAAAAAAGTCAATGATTACAAGGACTTTGAGTGCGTTATAACATCTTTCCGGACAAAAATCGGCGGTTGACAACCGCCGGCGACGATGCTATAATAACGACAGGAAGGGATGACGCTTTTGCAGGAGCTTTCCCCTCCGAAGATTGGACGGCCGCCTACCAGTTAGCGCTGGATGGCGGCTTGTGTTTTACTTCTTGTCTTTGCCGTTGCGTCCAAACTGGATCGCAGTCAGCACAAGAGAGATAATCATGATGACTAAGTAAAGTCTTTCAAAGTCAGACATGATCTCACCTCCTTCGCTTTTGTTACAGGGTAAGAGCCTGAACGACTCTTACGTTTCCGATTCGCATCGAAAACCGCGGACGATTGCCGCCCGCGCCCGACGTCAGAGGTGAAAAGCCAAGCGCCATCTTCTTCCTTCCTGCCGGAAGCAAGTGCTTCGCGGGTATTCTATCATGCTGAAAAAGATTTGTCAAACGTCATTCTCAAGGTGCTATAAAAAAGAAAAACCGGCTGTTGACAACCGCGGACGACGATGCTATAATAACGACAGGAAGGGATGACGCTTTTGGAAGGGCTCTCCCCTCTGTGAGTTGAGAAGCCGCCTACCAGTTAGCGCTGGATGGCGGCTTGTGTTTTACTTCTTGTCTTTGCCGTTGCGTCCAAACTGGATCGCAGTCAGCACAAGAGAGATAATCATGATGACTAAGTAAAGTCTTTCAAAGTCAGACATGATCTCACCTCCTTCGCTTTTGTTACAGGGTAAGAGCCTGAACGACTCTTACGTTTCCGATTCGCATCGAAAACCGCGGACGATTGCCGCCCGCGCCCGACGTCAGAGGTGAAAAGCCAAGCGCCATCTTCTTCCTTCCTGCCGGAAGCAAGTGCTTCGCGGGTATTCTATCATGCCGGGCAGGATTTGTCAAACCGCGTTTCCCTCAAGGTTCGCGCCGACGAGCGCGTCGCCGTGATAGCACAGCTCCAAATGGAAAAACGGCCGCCCCTCGGCGAGCAGGCGCAGGAACACGCGGTCGCCCTCCCATGTGGGCAGCGACGGCACGTCCGCCTTTGGCACCCATTCCAGCACGCCCTCGTCGCAATCGTGCATTTCTCCCTGAAAATCGTCGCAGGTGAATAAATGCATCTCTTCGGAGGGCGCGGTGTCGGAGATAAATGTTACAATTCCGCGATAATTGATACAGCCCATGACATATCCGGTTTCCTCGGTTACCTCGCGCCGGGCGCACTCCTCGGCGGTTTCACCGGGCTCAAGCCTGCCGCCCACGCCGATCCACTTGTCGTGGTTCACGTCGTTTTTCTTGCGAACGCGGTGCAGCATCAGGTATTTTCCGGCTCTTTCAAGGTAAATCAGCGTCGATTTCAGCATATTTATCCCTCCCTGCCGGTATTGTAGCACCGCCCCCTTCTCTCTGTCAATATGCCATGGACGCTTGCGGCAATTTTGCGAAAACCGTATAAAATCCGGAACAAATACCCCTGATGTAACCGATATGTAACCTCGTTCGCCCGAACCGTCTCCCCCGAAAAAACGCAGAAAAGGCGCAAAAACTGGCAGAAAAGCCGCGAAATGCCGCTTTTTGAGCCGCGCGAAAAGCTTCTGAACGCAACGAAAATACATACTTTTGCAACATAATTGCATAATCGTAAGAAACGGCTGTATATAAGCCTTTTCAGAAATACTTTCGCAATGTATTTGATGATATTGTTAAATTTTGGAAACCTGCCCGTTGAAGCCCATATGTAACCGCCCGTGTAACCCCCTTACGTTAAAATAGGGCCATACAACTATGGAGTAATCCGCAAATAACAGGGAGGGATGAAACTTGAAAAAGTGGTTGTCGATACTCATGGCACTGGTACTGATTCTCGGCATGGCCACCATGGCGCTGGCCGAGGAAACAGCTCCCGCGGAAGCACCTTATAATAAGGAAGAAACTCTGTCGGAAGAGCCGGACCCCAAGGCCGTTCTGCTGTCTGAAATTCAGGACGCGCTGAATCCCGACCGCTCGATTCAACTGTTCGCCCGCTGGGACGGCGACGAGCTGTTCATCGGCGACGAGGTTCGCCTCAGGGTTGAGCTGAAGGGCTACGACGGCGTAACCTACACCCTCGCGTGGCAGTACAACACCGACCCCTCAAACCCCAAGTGCAAGTGGAAGACCTACGCCAGCGGCACGGACAAGATTCTCACCTTCACGCTGGACGAAACCAACTGCGCGTACTACTGGCGCGTGCTGGTGCAAATCACCGGCGTCAAGCGCTGATTCCCCACAGCGAGAATCGACCGACCGTTTGCAGCAAAGATTGGAGGATATGATTCATGAAGAACTCCGCAAAGCTCCTGTCCCTCGTTCTTACGCTCGCGCTGGCGCTGGCGCTGCTCGCGCCCGCCACGGCGGAGACCTACGTCACCGAGTCGAGCAACATCTGCCATTTCAGCGACGTGAAGCGCCGCGAGACCGCCGAACCCGCCGAGGCGGAAGCCGCCAAGGAAGAAGTGACTGAACCCGCCGAGGAGCCCGCCGAGGAACCCGCCGAGGAACCCGCCGAGGAGTCCGTCGAGCAACCTGCCGAGGAACCCGCCGAGGAACCCGCCGAGGAGCCCGTCGAGGAACCCGCCGAGGAACCCGTTGAGGAACCCGTTGAGGAACCCGCCGAGGATCCTGTCGAGGAACCCGCCGAGGAAGCCGACGCGAACGAGCTTCCCGCGAACGCCCGCCTGATGGCGCTGGTGGAGGACGAGCTGAACGCCGAGCGCTCCGTTTCCGTCTATGTCGTATACGACGGCGACTCGCTCACCTTCGGCGATTCGGTCACGTTCATCGCCGTGCTGAACGGCTACGAGAACACCACCTACGCTCTCCAGTGGCAGTCCAGCCCGGATGACCGGCATTGGACGAACGTGGCCGGCCAGACCGCCGAGTCCTTCACCCTCACCATCACCGAGGAGAACTACACCAATTACTGGCGCGTGGCCGTCACCATCACCGGCGTCATCGTGCCGGATGACGTAGTCGCCGCCGCCAACGCGGAAACCGCCGCCAACGCGCAATAAAACAAAAGCTCGAGTCCTCAAAAAGGTCTCGACTTTTCCGCGTAAATGTGTTATCATTTAACCAGTAATTTCCATCGGCTGCCGAGCCGATCACCTCAAGCAAGTAGTTCAAGGGGGAGGAAATCTTCTATGAAAACCAAGCTTCGCAAGCTGCTCGCAATGCTGATGACGCTTGCCATGTTCATCAGCAGCGTGCCCACGACCGCGCTCGCCGCGGTTGTGCCCGCGAACAGCCAGACGACCAGCTCCAGCTTTACGCTGAAAAGCGTAGTGAAGCCTGAAGCGACGCATACCTACATCTTCATGAATGGCGACACGGAGTATTCCCGCCAGATTCTGAAGAACGGCCAGACGCTCAACAACCCCGGCACGCCGGAGGGCAGCGCGAATCAGGAGTTCGTCGGCTGGTATGACGCGCCCACCGGCGGCAGCGCGCTCACCGACTTCGACGTCATCACCGTGACCGAATCGAAGACGCTTACCTATTACGCCCGCTTCGAGCAGGTGTATTACGTATACTTCCTCACGGTCAACGGCAACATTCACGCCACCGAGAAGGCCACCGCCGCCGGCGGCTACAAGGTCTCTCTCGACGCCGCCAACACCTATGAGCCGAAGGACGCGAAGCTGACCGGCTGGGTGCTGGAGGGCACGCAGACCGCCTTCACCGCCAATACCGTCGTGAACGCGGACACCCGCGTGACCCCCGTCACCGTGCCCGCCTACTTCGTCACCTTCAACACCATGGGCGGCACCGGCGTGCCCTCCCAGTATCTGACGGAGGGCGAAACCATCAATCTGAACGATTCCACCTTCAAGCCCACCAAGACCGGCTATACCTTCGGCGGCTGGAGGAACGAGGCGGGCAACATCGTCAGCGGCACCTTCGCGCCCACCGGCAGCACCACCCTCACCGCCGTGTGGAATCCGGTGCAGGTGAAATACACCGTCGTCTACTGGGGCGAGAACGCGGACGATACGGACTACTCCCCCCTTGCGACGGCCGTTAAGACCGCCGCGACGGGCACGCAGCTGACGCTGACCTCCAGCACCGGCGCGCTGCCCACCTCCGTAACCGACCGCAGCTATTTCACCTTTGAAAAATCCGACACCGTGACCATTGCGGCGGACGGCTCCTCGGTGCTGAACGTGTACTTCA
>CAVERI010000072.1:11401-13710 GCA_963618055.1 bacterium
ACATCAAGATTGAGGTGGAGGGCAACGGCTTTGACGCGAGCGAAACCGTGCCCGCAGGCACCCGGCTTGTGGATACGGACGTGTATTCGGACGCGAACACCTATATCGCCGAGAAGGGTCTGACCCTGCTCAAGTGGGTAAACGTGGACTCCGGCGAGCGCATCGACCCCAACACCGAGCTGCACGCGGACATCAAAATTAAGCCCATCTTCGTGGGAACCACCTACAAGGTAACCTATAAGGCGGGCGAAGGCACGGGCGTCGATGTGGTCGACGACAGCGGCTACGGCCCCGATACCAAGGCCAAGGTGCAGGCCTGCGCCTTCACCGCGCCCGCTAAGCAGGTCTTCTCGCACTGGGAGGACGCGAACGGCAGCAAATACTACCCCGGCAGCTACGTTGACCTGAAGAGCGACGACGTAACCCTGACCGCCAAATACGTGCCCATCGAGGACACCGTCAGCGTGACCTACCACGCCAACGGCGGCACGGGCGAAGACAAGACCGTCAATTCGCTTCTGAACAACCAGACCATCACCCTGCTGACCGCCGCCGAGTCCGGCTTCAGCAAGGCAGGCTATACCCTCACTGGCTGGAATACCTCCGCCGGCGGCGAGGGCACATCCTTCACCCCGGGCGAGGAAGCGCAGGTTGACAACACCGGCAGCAACGACCTCTACGCCGTCTGGACGGCGAACGAGGACACCAAGTACACCGTCGAGTTCTACTATCAGAACGCAGACGGCAGCTACACGCTCGACCACAGCGACGAGCGTCAGGGCACCACGGACACGACCGTTTCCGTTACCGAAGCCGATAAGGCGGCCAAGGAAGATAACAAGTACGTGTTCGAAGCGGATAACGAGAACAACGTGCTGTCCGGCACGGTCGCCGGCGCGGGCACGCTGGTGCTGAAGCTGTACTTCAAGCTCAACACCGCGAGCTACACCATCCATCATTACCTGAACGGCTCCACCGTTAAGGTAGCGGACGACCAGACCGGCGTAAAGACCATCGGCGAAACCCTGACGGCGGACAAGAGCGCAGACCTGTATACGGCCTACGCAAACGCCTCTGTGGCCAGCTATTCCCCCAAGCAGACCATCGAGATCGTGGCGGACGAATCCAAGAACGTCATCACGGTCTATTACACCCTGCCCCTGACCATCACCGCCAAGGACAACAAGGGCATCGAGTATGACGGCAAGGCGCACGGCGAGAACGGCTACGACGCGACCGGCCTTGCGGCGGGTCACGAGATCAAGGCGCTTACCATCAGCGGCAGCCGCACCAACGTCGGCGAGACGCCGCTGGTTCCCGGCGGCGCGAGGATCGAGGACGCGGACGGCAGCGACGTGACCGGTCAGTACGACATCACGTATGTGAACGGCACGCTTGAGATCGTCAAAAAGTGGCTGTCCATCACCGCGGACGACGCCGAGCAGGTCTACGACGGCACGGCGCTGATCGAGCACAGCTACACGAACACCGAGCTGGCGGAGGGCGACACGATCAGCTCCGTAATCTTCCGCGGCACGATCACCGAGGTCGGCAGCATCTCCAACGTGCCGAACAACGCGAAGATCGTGAACAGCGAAAACACGGAAGTGACCGCCAACTACGACATTACGTATGTGAACGGTACGCTGACCGTTACCGCGCGCGGCGTGACCTTCACCGGCGAAAGCAAAACCCTCCCCTACACCGGCAGCGTGCAGAGCCTTACCGGCATCACGCAGAGCGGCCTTGTGGATGGGCATACCTACGAGAGCCTGACCTACGAGGCGAAGGGTCAGAATGTTGGCAGCTACGACGGCGCGTTCAGCGGCGACGTGGTTATTAAGGACGCCGAGGGCAGAGACGTAACGAAGAACTACAGCGTTACCAAAACGCCCGGCAAGCTGACCATCACCAACGCGAGCTTCGCCGTAACCTTCAAGGGCGAAAGCGCCGAGAAGGTGTACAACGGCAAGGAGCAGTCCATCACCGGCATCACGGTGGATGGTCTGAAAACCGGCCACAAATATGAAGGCCTGACCTACGAAGCCAAGGGCAAGGATAAGGGCGAGTACACGGGCGCGTTCACCGGCACGGTGAAGATCGTGGACGAGAACAACGTGGACGTTACCGAGAACTACGCCATCACCCAGCTTCCCGGCACGCTGACGATTACTTCGGTCACCGATGAGGTCATCGTCACCATCACCGAGAACAGCGACACCGTCACCTACGACGGAACCGAGCACAGCGTCACGGGCTACAAGACCATGACGGCTGACAACGCGCTGTACGACGTGAAGACCAGCGTC
>CAVERI010000073.1:0-13494 GCA_963618055.1 bacterium
TGGGCCGTGTCTCAGTCCCAATGTGGCCGATCACCCTCTCAGGTCGGCTACCGATCGCTGTCTTGGTGGGCCGTTACCTCACCAACGAACTAATCGGACGCGAGCTCACCCCACAGCGGATTGCTCCTTTGACCTCTCTGCCATGCGGCAGTGTGGTCTTATGCGGTATTAGCAACTGTTTCCAGTTGTTATCCCCCTCTGTGGGACAGATTGCTCACGCGTTACTCACCCGTCCGCCACTCGAATGTCAGCCGAAGCCAACATCCTCGTTCGACTTGCATGTGTTAAGCACGCCGCCAGCGTTCGTCCTGAGCCAGGATCAAACTCTCTTGTTTAATCCCTTCCCGTTCTCATCTTCAGCGCGCCAACGCCTCCGACTCAAACAGTTTCTCAACTCTCCCGAATCGACTGTTCTCTTGCTTCTCGTTCTCTGTATCGTTTTCAAGGATCGCGCTGTCGTTCGCTTGACAACAAATGGGATTATATCAGCTTGCCAATCATTTGTCAATACTTTTTTGAACTTTGTAATGTTAACTCTTATGTTTCACTTTTCCCTGTAAAAGGCGAAATCCGAAGGAATTTCGCGATTCATGGTGGATTATTCGCCTTTTTAGCGTCAGCAAAATTTCCGACAGGGTATTGATAACAAAACAATGTTATGTTACACTATACCCACGAGGTGAGAAAATCCCATGGACGAACTGATCAGCAAAAAGGATTTGCTGCGTGAAACCGGCATCTCATACGGCCAGCTGTATCGCTGGAAACGCGAGCGGCTGATTCCCGACGCGTGGTTCGAAAAGCGCTCCTCCTATACCGGACAGGAGACGTTTTTCCCCCGCACGCTGATTCTCGAGCGCGTGCATTTCATCCTGACGCACAAGGATGAATACTCGCTGACGGAGCTGCGCGAGCTGCTTTCCCCCGAATCTGTAAGCCGTTCCTATGATTTGCACGCGGTTTCAGCGCTTCCCGGTGCTTCCCGCAGCGCGCTTTTCTATGAAGCCATCTTTCATCGAAGCGTGCTGAACCACGGACAGGCGCTTTCCGTCGTGATCGCTGCAAATTACGACGAGCAGTGCCACCCGACCGACGCGGCGCTCTGTGCCTTCCTTTCCGCCATGGATCGGTGGGATCGCGAGGACGGCCTGTTTTCCCGCAGTGAGGGGCGGCTCTACGTCGTTCGCCAGAAGAGCCGCTCCATCCCGCTGTTCTTCTCTGCGAACGGCGATTTGCATCCGTGCGCGGGCGTGCAGATCGACTATTCCCTTTCCCTGAACGAGATTTCCCGAACATTCACTCGAATGCTCAACCAGTTGATTTTAGAATGAGGTGACAGGTATGGAAGAAAAAAAGACGGTTTCTATCTCTGGAAGCGGCTCCCTTGCGGGAGGAAGCTATGGCAGCGTGCGCATTTCCGGCAGCGGAAAATGCGCGGAGCCCTTCACCGCGGACAGCGTCCGCATCTCCGGCTCGGCCAGTCTTGCGACCGTCGAAACCGGAGAATTGCGCATCGATGGTTCCGCCAAGTTCAGCGGGCGCGTTTCGGCTGAGAAAATGTCAGTTTCCGGCGTCTGCAAAATCGAGGAGGACTGCGAAGCCGCGAATCTTCAGGTCTCCGGTTCCATGTCAGCGCGCAAAGGGCTTCGCGGAACGAACGGCAGCGTGAGCGGCAGCATCCTCGTCGACGGAGACATGGAATTCGAAGAGCTGGCCGTCTCCGGCGCCGCCAACGTTTCCGGCCTGTTGAACGCCGAAGCGCTGACCATTCATCTGGGCGGAAGCTGCGAGATCGGTGAAATTGGCGGAAACGCGATTTTCGTGGATGTTCCTCCGCGCCATCTCGGCTTTCTTGGAAAGATGCTCAGCGGACTCATCACGCCGACGCTCAAATGCGGAACCATCGAGGGCGAGAGCATTCGTCTGGAAAACACCATCTGCGATACGGTTCGCGGAAAGAACGTCATCATCGGCCCCGGCTGCGAGATTGGACTCATCGAATATTCCGGCGAACTGACGGTCAACCCGAACAGCCGCGTTCAGCGGAAGGAAAAGACGAACGCGCGGGATGAAGATGAATAAGAAGGCTTCCTCTTTATATAGGAAAGAGCCCTTCGCATATCGCGGCAAGAAACCGCTTGAAAATCAAACCCGGCTGCGGTATAATGCCGTTGGACACGCGCGGAGCGATCCGCGCGCGTTTTTTCTTTAAGACAATGGCGAAAGCTTCATCCGGAAAGGTGGATTGCCCGATGTATACGGAAGACAGCCCTTTTCTCTCCAACCAGATTTTTGTCGCCCCGGACGGCCGCGACAGCGCTTCCGGCCAGAAGGACGCGCCGCTTCAGACGCTGGAGGCCGCGCTTCGGCGGGTAAAGCAGCTTTCCGAGGCCGACTGGCGCGGCCCGATGACCATCGAGCTGCGCGGCGGCGTATATCCGCTGAAGAAGACGCTGGAAATTTCTCTGACCGCGCCGGTCACGATTCGTTCCTATGAAAATGAGCAGGCGATTTTTGATGGCGGCGAGCCCATCGAGGGTCTTTCTGAAACCGAGCTGCACGGCCGTCGCTGCTGGGTCGCTATGCTTCCGGAAGGGCGCTATTTCCATTCGCTGTTTGTGGATGGCGTTCGCCGTCCGCGCGCCGCGCTGCCGAAGAACGGTTTTTATCGCATCGAATCCGTTCCGGGACAGACGCTCAATCTGCCCTACAACGTTTCCTCCGACCGCTTTATCGTGAAGGAGGGCGACTTCTTCCCCACGCGCAACCTAAACGACGTGCTCGCGCACGTGTTCCATTACTGGTCGGACGAGCAGATGCCGGTGAAGTCCTTCGACCCGAAGACACGTCTGCTAATTTCCTCCGTCGGCAGCCGCTACACGCTGCACGAGGATACGAAGAAGGATTACGCCCGCTACCGTCTGGAAAACGTGTTCGAGGGATTGACCGAGCCGGGCGAATGGTATCTGGATCGCGCCGCGAGGACGTTTTACTACCTGCCGCACGACGGAGAAACGCTTGCGAACACGGTGCTGACCGCGCCGGTGTGCGAGCAGGCGTTCCGTTTCCAAGGCTGTGCGGACGTAACCGTTGAGAACATCACCGTGCGCCACCTTGACTGGCACATTGGCGAGGAAAATATTGGCGGGCAGGGTGTGTGCGCGCTGCCCGGCGTCGTTTCCTTCGACCACTGCACGCGCTGCGCGCTGAAGAACAGCCGCATTGAGCACGTGGGCTATTACTGTGTAGACATTCAAAACAGCGCATCCCTTCTGATTGCTGGCAACACGCTGAGCGACATGGGCGCGGGCGGCGTAAAGCTCAACGGCGCGGACGCGTCGGGATCCCGCGAGGAGCGCACACATCACATCACCGTGTGCGACAACCTCATCTGCGAAGGCGGGCGGCAATTTCTCGCCGGCATCGGCGTTTTGAGCATGCACGCAAACCACGTTCGCATTGCGCACAACGAGATTCATGATCTGTACTACACCGGCGTTTCCTGCGGCTGGGTGTGGGGCTACGCCGAAAGCGCGTCCTTTGACAATGTGATCGAATATAACCACATTTACGACATCGGCCACTTCGTGCTTTCCGATATGGGCGGCATTTACACACTGGGCGTGCAGCCGGGCACCGTTATTCGCTATAATCTGATTCACGACATCGAGAAGGCAAACTACGGCGGCTGGGCGATCTATCCCGACGAGGGCTCCAGCCACATGGTTATCGAGAATAACATCGGCTATCGCACCACGTCCACGTGCTTCCACCAGCACTATGGGCGGGAGAACATCGTGCGCAACAACATTTTCGCGCTGGGCGGAGAGGGCGCGGTGCACTGGACGCGCAGGGAGCCGCACGTAAGCTTCACGTTTGAACGCAACATTCTGCTCGTCGACAATCAGCCGCTGTTCACCGGCCCGGACAGAGGAAATCTGAAGTGCGATATGAACCTGTACTGGGACGTCGGCGGTCATCCGCTGATCTACGCGCCTGACCGTCTCGACGCGTCGACACGCCAGCCGTATGAGGTGCTGCGCGAAAAGGGCTATGACCGGTTCAGCGTCATTGCCGACCCGCGGTTCCGCGACCCCGCACACGGCGATTTTACGCTTGAGTCCGGCTCGCCTGCCGAGAAAATCGGCTTCGAGCCGATTGACATGACCGGCGTCGGCATTCGCTCCGTGCGCAGCTGAGCGTTCCCTTTCCACGGCGCGAACGCAATTCATACCACAAATTTTTCCTCAATCGGGTTGTCAAGCGCCGCAGTTGGATGTATAGTAGTAGCAATATGAAAACGACGGTGATGGGTATGCGATACAAGGCCATTCTGATGGACGCCGACCACACACTTCTGGACTTTGAAGCGGCGGAGGCGCGCGCGCTGCGAGCGCTGTTCGGCCGACTGGGCGTCCGCGCGCCGCAGGCGTTTGACGACTACCGGCAGATTAACACCGCCTGCTGGCACGCCTATGAGCGCGGGGAAATGACGCAGGACGATCTGCTCGTGAAGCGCTTTGAACGATTTTGCGCCATCTACGCGCCGGGCGCCGACATTCCGACCATCCGTCGCGAATACGACACGCTGCTTGCCGAACAGGCGGATATCCTCCCCCATGCCGACGAGGTCGTGCGCCAGATTGCCGAAAGGCTGCCCGTCGCCATCGTGACCAACGGCGCGGCGGACATTCAGCGCGCGCGGCTCAAAAAATCGCCGCTGTGGTCGTATATCGCCTATCTGGGCATTTCGGAGGAGGTCGGCGCGAGCAAGCCTCGACCCGACATGATTCACGAGGCGCTTCGCCGCTTCAGTATCGAGCATCCGTCCGACGCGCTGATGATTGGCGACAGCGTCACCAGCGATATGCCCGCGGCAAAGGCGGCCGGCGTGGACTTCCTGTGGTACAATCCCTCCGGCGCACCCCGCCCCGAAAACGCGTACATCACCTACGAGGCGCGCGACATTCGCGAATTCGTGCCCATTGCCACCATGGATTAGGAGGTTGCCATGAATCGCTGGATATTGAACGACATCCCTTGGCACGTAGATCTGGACGAAGCCATGCGGCGTTTGCGCATTCCCGAGGATGACGCTGACGATTTCGTTTCCATGTTCCGCACAATCACGCAGAAAATCCGTCCCGTATTCTACTTTGGGCGCGAAAAGGTCGAGTCCAACGACGGCCACCGCGTCGTGATCGGCGGCCAGACGTTTGTCAGCCGCGTGCTGGCCGTAAACCTGAAGGATGCGACGGACGTATATCCCTACGTGGTCACCAGCGGCCGCGAGGCCTATGAGTACGCCCACTCGATCGACGATGAGTTCCTTGAGTTCTGGGCGCATCAGATTTGCGAAATGGCGCTGACCAGCTTCCGCGTGGACGCGCTTGAGGCCGTAAAGCAGCAGACCGGTTTTCAGAGCCTGAGCTCCATGAACCCCGGCTCCATCGCGAACTGGCCCATCGATCAGCAGAGGCCGCTGTTTGACCTGCTTGGCAGCGTGTATGAAAACACCGGCGTAGAGCTCACGCCCAGCTTCCTCATGGTGCCGGTTAAATCCGGCTCCGGCATCCTGTTCCCAACCGAAAAACACTACGCCAACTGCATGCTCTGTCCCCGCGACGACTGCCCCAACCGCCGCGCGCCGTTCGACCCCAATAAATTTGCGGCGGAATACGGCGACTGACCTGTCATCAATAAAAGCGTCTGTCCTCCATAAAGGAAACGAAAGGGAACGGCGTAAGCCGTTCCCCAAGCAAACCAGTGAATTACTTTTTCAGAGCCAGCGCCAGAGCCTCCTGGATGTAGCCCATCATTTCCTCGACATAATCGTCATAGCCGTAGCTCTTGCAGGTGGAGACCATATTGTTCCAGAGCTGCTCGAACTGTTCGTCGCTCTCCGCGTACACGCACTGCCAGCTGCCCTGCTTCATCACGGGAGCGAACAGAGCGCGCTTTTCCTTCGACGCGTCGCTCATATCCGGGTAGGTGTAGGAATAGGTAGGCACCACGGAAATGCTGGTAGGATCCTTCTCATACAGGCTGCGATAGAATTCGATACCGTTGGCAGCACCGTTGGCGTATTCCTCGCTCCAAGCCTTGCTCAGCGCGGTGGCATAACGCTCGGAGTAGCAGGGCCATCCCTTGTAGGAGTAGGAATAGCTCTTGCCGGGCACCATCTGCTCGAGCTTAATGGTTTCGTGGTTGAACTTATTTTCGCCGTCCTCGAAGGTGCCGCCGCCGTATTCAGCGGGCATTTCGGTTTCCTTCTTGGCTTCCTGGCAGGCCCAGCCAAACTCGGTCATCTCAGGAATCCCGTCGGCGTTGTACGCCCAGCACAGACCCTCGGGGCCGTAGTTGGACACAATCGCGCCTTCCTCGGTGGCCAGCCATTCGATCAGCTCCAGCGCACGCTCGGGATATTCGCAGTCCGCGCCGATAGCCCACATGCGGTTGCCGCCCTCGGTGGTGATGGTCAGCTGCTGGGGCGCGCCGTCCTCAAACTTGAAGGTAGTGAAGCCGATCTTGTTGGCGGCCTTTTCCGCACTGTTGAAGTTACCAATGATCCAGCCCCACAGCGCCATCAGGTAACGGCCGTTGGTCAGCTTCTGGGAATAGGTGTCGAAGTTCTGGGAAACGGATTCGGGATCGAACAGGCCTTCGCGGTACAGCTGATTGTTCACCTTCAGCGCGCGATAATACAGGCTTCCCTCCTCCAGCGGATTGACCACTTCTCCGTTAGCGTAATTCACGCCCAGGAAGTCCCTCTCCTGGAAGCCGTACAGGGTCATCAGATCCCAAGTGAACTTCATGACGCAGTCTTCCCAATCGCCGAAGCCGCCGAAGGCGTACACCTTTTCGCCGCTCTCGGTTTCAGGCATCGCGTCCTGCAGAGCCTTGAGGAACGTGGGAAGGTCTTCCAGACTGGTCAGCGCGGGCTTTCCAGCCTTTTCCCATGCGTCAAAGCGAACCTGAAGGCCGTAGGTGGGGTCAGTGATCTCGGCCCACGCGTTGTCTTCCATGGCCACAGAGTAGCTGAAGCCGTACTTGCCCTCCACGCCCTGATCCGCTGCGAAGCGGGTAACCTTGTCGAAGGCCTTGGTGAAATAGGTGTTCAGCGTGGGATACTTCGACATGTCGATATCGCTGAGATCCATCAGCAGATCCGCCTTGAGCGCGGTGGTGAAATGCTCGCCCATATCGCCGAAGCAGATGATATCGCCCAGGGAGCCGGCAGCCACGCCGGCGGAGTAAGCGTTGGTATCCACGTTAGAGCTGATGAAGTTCAGCGTGATGTTGAACCGATCCTTCAGTTCCTTGGCAAACCAACCCTTCTGCTCGCCGCCGAAGTTCGCCACCTCGGAGAATACGTTCAGCGTGATGGGCTCCTTGTACTCCTCCGCCCACGCCGTCAGCGGCAGCGCCGCCAACAGCATGCACAGACACAGAACCAGAGACAGGACTTTCTTCATGTTTCGAGAGCCTCCTTCATTTTTATCTATACCCGCTCAGCGGGGATAGTTCTGAAAAGCGATCAGCCCTTCACGGCGCCGATCATGATGCCCTTGACGAAATACCGCTGGAAATAGGGGTACACCAGCAGAATGGGCAGCGTGACCACCATGGCCACGGTCATCTGCACGGACAGAGCCGTCTGCTTGATGGAAAGGTTGGCCATCGAGCCGCTGTCCTGCGTGGTGCGCACCAGCGCGGCCAGGGACTGCGCCTCATGCTGATATTTGTAGAGCAAAAATTGCAGGGTATAGTATTTGCCGGAGGGCATGAGCATCATCGTATCGGTGAAGCTGTTCCACTGACCTACGGCGGAGAAGATGCACAGCGTCGCCAGAATGGGCGTTATCAGCGGCATGACCACGGACACAAAGCAGCGGATGTAGCCCGCGCCGTCCAGCGTGGCGCTCTCCTCCAGCGCGGAGGGCATGCCCTCAATGAAGGTTTTGACCAGAATCACGTTGTATGGCGATACCAGTCCGGGAATGACGTATACCCAGAAGTTGTCCAGAAAGCCCAGCATCCGCAGGTTCATATACCACGGAATCAGTCCGGCGCTGAAGTACATCGTGATGATAATCATTCGGTACCAGACCTTGCGCAGCCACATTTCCTGCTTCGTTACCAGATAGCCCAGAAAGGCGCATCCGGCGACCGTCCACAAGGTACCCAGCACGGTTCGGGCTACGGACACCAGCAGCGCGTCCGCAATGCCCTCGATCTTCATCACCTGCACATAGTTCTCGAAATGAATTTCCCTCGGGTAGAGCTGAATCTTACCCAAACGCACCAGCTCATTGGAGGAAATGGTGTTGATAAACAGATAGTAGAACGGGAACACGCAGGCCAGCGTAATGAGGAAAAACACGGCGTAGCTGACAATATAGAACGCAATGTCGCCCTTGGAGTAAACCCTGCGGTGCTTTTTTACCTCTATGATCGACTTCTTCTTTACCATCCTTCCGTCCCTCCTTACACGATGGATTCGCCGCGCAGCTTCTTGGAAAGGAAGTTTGCGCTAAAGAGCAGGGTGACGCTTACCAACGTTTTGAGAATGCCGATCGCCGTGGCGAAGGAATACAGCACCGTGCCCTTGGAGGCGATGGTGATGTTGTACACGTACAGATCGAGTACCTCGATGGTATTTTTGTTCATGCTGTTTTGGAACACCATGTATTGATCCATTCCGTTATTCAGGATATTGGAAACGGACAGCATGAACAGCACAAAGAAGGTGGGCAGCAGGCCGGGCAGGGTAATGTAGCGCATCTGCTTCCAGCGGTTTGCGCCGTCCACCCTCGCGGCCTCATACAGCTCCTGATCGATGCCCGCAATGGCGGCCAGATACATGATCGCGCCCCAGCCCAGACCCTTCCACGTGCTCCAGCCCCACATCTTCAGCCAGATGTGCTCTGAGGAGTTCAGCCACGCCACCGGCTCCTTGATGGCGCCGATGGACAGCATCAGCTTGGAAAAGATGCCCGTATCCATGGCAAACATGGCCATGGCGAAGGAGAACACCAGCGCCCATGAGATGAAGTTGGGCAGGGTGGTGAAGATCTGCACGAACTTCTTGAAGCGGACGTTATTTATCTCGTTCAGGAAAATCGCGAAAACCATGGGCAGGAAGCTGGTGGCCAGATTCAGGCCGCTCATGCCGAACGTGTTCTTCAACACGCGGACGATATTGTCCCGGTGTCCCTGATTGGTGAACATCTCCAAGAACCACTTGAAGCCCACAAATTCCTGCTGATCCATGGGAATGCCGAATTTGTAGTTGTAGAAGGCATAGCTCCAGCCGTACAGGGGAAGATAGCTGAACAGGAACACCGCCACCAGGAAGGGCAGCATCATCAGAAAGAGCTTATACTTCTTGGGCAGCGTATCCGTATTGACGAAGTTGGAGAAGAACGCCGCGAACAAAAGCAGCGGCAGGGACACATACAGGAACACCGTTCCCCCGGACGAACCGATTGAGCGCGGCATGGCCAGCACGGCCAGCAGCCACGTGATCAGCCGGGCCGCAAAGGCCAGCAAAAACAGGAAAATCGCCAGCTTCTTGTTCCTGTGGGTCAGCACGGCGGCAATGCCCGCCAGAATCAGCACCACGACGATCCAGCTGGAAACGCCGAAGGAGGAAAACAGCTTCCGCGTCAGGCTTTCCACCGCCAAGGTGCTCATCCCGCCCTCTTCGCTTTCCTCGCCATAAATGGAATTGCCCTTGGAATCGGTAGGACGAAGCAGCTCGTCCGGCGCATGGAGCGTCAGCGCCTTCAGACCGGATACCTTCACCGTGGCCAGCACCTTGTTTTTCTCGGGCTTTGTGAAGGAAACGGAGATGCTCGGCAGCAGCACAAAGGCCAGCGAGACCACCGCCAGCGTCAGCGCGATTACACGCAGGCGGCTTCTTTGGGGAATGGGATTGACGAAGTAGGGCTCGTTGGCGTATCGCACGCCCAGCACGCCGCAGCCCGCGCTGCCCAGCGTCAGCAGCGCCATCAGCATGGGCGTGACCGTCAGGCTTCCCAGACCCAGCTGGCACAGCTGGCGGGTAGCGGTGGAAAACATGTCGCCGCTTCCGAGGCTCATGAGACTCGTCACGGTAGCGCCCACGCATATCAGCGCCAGCACGCTCAGACTCAAGGGGAACCACCGGTCTACGCCCGGCAGAAACGCCAGAAGCGCGGTCAGAGCCAGCAGAAGCACCGCCGCAATCAGATACGCGTTGGGCGAGGCTGTGGAGGAGCCGATGGTGAAAATACCGTGAATGTTGTTGGCGTCGTTGGAATAGGGAACCAGCGCTTCGATATCGCCGGTCAGCACGTTGGTGTAAACGCCCTTTTCCTCCGCCTCGGCTCGCAGGTTTGGCTCGTTTCCCAGCATTTCCCGCCAGAGCGGAGTGGCGCGGCACATGGCCGCCGCGTCCGCCGGGTCAGCCGTGACCGTCTCCGGCACGGACACCACATGCGACGGAAGCAGCAGGCAAAGAACGGCCAGAATCGCCAGCACGCCGCTGAGCAGCCGGAAGCTTCGATCCGAGAGGCGCGCGGGCGGCGCGTCCTTCAGATGGACGAAGCCAAGCGCCGCCATAACAAGGCCGCCGATGGCCGGAGCGTAGATCCACGCTTGGCTTTCCAATAGCAGTGTAAACAGGATGGAGCCGCACAGGTTTTTCATCTGCACGGAGAAGGTATAGGTAAATCCGAGGGAGAGGAAGGACAGCACAATGGACGCACGAATCCATCGTCCGCCCACCGCAAGCGCCGCAGCGGCCAGCGCCAGCAGCGCCACCCCCGCGAGCGGCATCCAGCCGTTAAAGCCAATCAGCCCAAGCTGCGGAACCTCTGCCGCAGGCAGACAATCCGCACCCTTGAGCATAACCTCTGCCACGGAAATCGTCTTGGGAAACAAAGCCGCCGTCTCCGCTCCCAGCTGGCTGTGGACGTACACCTTGGCCGCCGGAAGGAACAGCGCGGCGAGAACAACGGCAAGGATGAGGATACCTGCCCAGCGCTTTTTCAATTCCGTTTCCTTCTTTCTTCCTTATTTACATACCGTCTGCCACGGCAGAAAATTACGCGTTTGCTCACGCCGCCAATTTCGCGGTTTTGTGCCGCGTTTATTTACGGAAACAAGTGCTCACACTCCCAAATGTAAACTTATTCAATGAAATAACCGTCTTAAATCCTCCTTATTATAACAGCATACGCGAATTTTGACAAGCCCCTAAATGCGAGATTTGGAAAATTTTTAGACTTTATTCCCATAGCGCTCTTCGAAATTATAGCCAATATCCACGGCCAGTAAGCCAACCGGCGCAGACGGATTCAATTCCAAGCTGTACGCTCTGCGCGTCCGGTGATAGAATGACATTTCTTACCTGTTGTAATCGCATTTCTGACATTGCGTCATAAGGCTGCCGCTGCTTTCTCTTTGAAAAACGCCCGCCCATTTGCAGATGCTCCGGAGGATCGGCACAACGGATTTCCCCTTATCTGTCAAGGAATACTCCACTCTCGGCGGTATCTCGTCGTACTGCCTGCGAGCGATAAGACCGTTATCAATAAGCTCCTTCAACGCAGCGGCAAGCACGGCGTCTGTAATGTTCAGCATTTCCTTGCGAATACCGCTGTACCGCAAAGTGCCCTTTTCATTCAGCACACAGATTATGCGGGATTTCCACTTTCCTCCGAACAATTCAAGCCCATATTCCAACGGACACCGGATGTCCGCTTCCAATTTCTTTTGATACACATCAACCACCTCCAAGCCTTCGCTCCCATTATAGCACTGCCGCTTTAAAAAAGAAAGCTGCTATCAAATTTAAAAGCTGCTAATAAATTCCTTTATATCTTCCGCTTATTTAGCAGGTGCGGTATACTGATATCGCATTCGGGGAATGCAAATTCAAACAGAGAATACTCGGAGGGGTTCACAATGAAAGTAAAAGCCTATCTTGAGATCACAATGGTCATTAACCCGGAAAACCGTCCCGCCGCCGCAAAGGTCTACACCGACTATCGCCAGCCATTCCTCGACAAGATCGAAGGCGCACTGACGAAGGAGCTGCTCGTCCGCGAGGAGGATGTTCAGGTCATCCACGGCTTCGATAGCTTGGAACACGCAAAGGCGTATCTCGAAACCGATATGTTCAAAAACGATGTTTTCATCGGCCTGAAGCCCACTTGGGCCGCCGATCCCGATGTGCGCTTCTATGAAGCAGTCTAAGCTGCATCCTATCAAAAGCTCCGTTGTCGCTGCGCGGCAGCGGAGCTTTTTTGATTCACCTGCAATCCTGTCCAAGCCCTCCGCTGTATTCCAATGTTTCATGGACATAATAGGCTCGTATCTGATTTTCGGTAATCAGAACAGACTCTTGATGAAAGAACGCACACAGATCCTTTGCGATATCATTGACAACGGCTTTATCCGCGTCAATAAGCGTAAGCACTAAGCTGGTTTCTCTGGCATATTCTCCGCTTTCATAAATATACCCGCCTTCCTGCACATTAAAGGAAAAAGCCACTCTGTAGGAATAGCATACATTGCGGAGAACGTTGATGTATCTTTCATTTTCAAAGAGCTGTGTATTCGTGGTTAAATCATTCAATCCGACATAAATCCTTGACTCGATCATGCTTAACACCCTTTCTTGAATCGTCAAAGCCTTCGCCGATAAATTTTCCCGTTGCGCAGACGATGACCAGCGCGGCAGCGTCCTTCAGCGCCAGCAGCTGGCGTTTCATTTGCGCGTTGGTCTGCCCGCCCAGCAGCACATGAACGAATCGTCCGGCTTTCCGAAGGAGCTCGGCTTGTAGCCTGCCCGCCCGTTCTTTCCTTCCCAGCGGTGAGCATACACATCCCAGCGTCCCTGAAACAAAGACAGAAAAAGAACAGCTTTTTCCGCCATTGAGCTGGACTTGGTGACGATAGGAGTGGCGGACACGTCTGATTCAGGGCGTAAGGCAGCCTCCTGTGAAGCTGCCTTACGCAGAATGCCGTGCGTTCGCAGCAAATCTCGCAGCCGCGCATTTTCGTCGCGCACGCGCTCGATTTCCCGCATCAGATCGTCTATGGACAACATAGACCGCCTATCCTTATTCTTAATCGTCACGCTCAGCCATCTTTCATCCAATCGGCCTTCAAGCCTGACCCTGCTCCATTATACACCAAATTCCCCGAAAATACAGTAGTTTTCGAGCTTCGTCAAATTATATAATATGTACAAATCGCCTCCTTGTTTGCTTTCATCATCGCATTCTCAATTGCTTTCGATGGCGGGCGCGCCGTTTTACTTCTGCCCGTCTACCGGCGGCACCATCTGGGCATACTTCTTCAAAAGCTCCGGCGTGCTGGTGTAATAGCGCTTGTCCTGATTGAGCGCCGCGATGCGCGCCATTTCATCGCTCGTCAGGGCGAAATCAAACAGGTCGAAGTTCGCCTTGATGTGATCGGGATTCTTCGAGCCGGGAATGACGA
>CAVERI010000074.1:0-13193 GCA_963618055.1 bacterium
GGATGTCGCCATTCAGGATCGCGTCGATGATGCCGCGGGTATCCTTGATGGAGATGCGCTTGCCGGTGCCGTTCCAGCCGGTGTTGACCAGATAGGCCTTCGCGCCGCTCTTTTCCATCTTCTTCACGAGCTCCTCGGCGTACTTGGTGGGATGCAGCTCGAGGAAGGCCTGGCCGAAGCAGGCGGAGAAGGTGGGGGTGGGCTCGGTGATGCCGCGCTCGGTGCCGGCCAGCTTGGCGGTGAAGCCGGACAGGAAGTAGTACTTCGTCTGCTCGGGCGTCAGGATGGACACGGGGGGCAGCACGCCGAAGGCGTCCGCAGACAGGAAGATGACGTTCTTGGCGGCCGGCGCAGCGGACACGGGGCGAACGATCTTCTCGATGTGGTCGATCGGGTAGGAGACGCGGGTGTTCTCGGTAACGCTCTTGTCGGCGAAATCGATCTTGCCGTTCTCATCCAGCGTCACGTTCTCAAGCAGCGCGTTGCGCTTGATGGCGTTGTAGATGTCGGGCTCGGAGTCCTTGTCAAGGTTGATGACCTTGGCGTAGCAGCCGCCCTCGAAGTTGAACACGCCGTTGTCGTCCCAGCCGTGCTCGTCGTCGCCGATCAGCAGGCGCTTGGGGTCGGTGGACAGGGTGGTCTTGCCGGTGCCGGACAGGCCGAAGAAGATGGCGGTGTTCTCGCCGTTCATGTCGGTGTTGGCGGAGCAGTGCATGGAAGCGATGCCCTTGAGCGGCAGATAGTAGTTCATCATGGAGAACATACCCTTCTTCATCTCTCCGCCGTACCAGGTGTTGATGATAACCTGCTCGCGGCTGGTGATGTTGAAGGCGACGCAGGTCTCGGAATTGAGGCCCAGCTCCTTGAAGTTCTCAACCTTCGCCTTGGAGGCGTTGTAAACGATGAAGTCGGGCTTGAAGCTCTTCAGCTCCTCCTCGCTCGGGCGGATGAACATGTTGGTGACGAAGTGAGCCTGCCAAGCGACCTCCATGATGAAGCGGATGGCCATGCGGGTGTCCTTGTTCGCGCCGCAGAAGGCGTCCACAACGTACAGCTTCTTGTTGCAGAGCTCCTTGGTGGCGAGCTCCTTCACGGACTTCCACGTTTCCTCGGTCATGGGATGGTTGTCGTTCTTATAGGCGTCGGACGTCCACCACACGGTGTTCTTGGAGTTCTCGTCCACGACGATGTACTTATCCTTGGGGGAGCGGCCGGTGTAGATGCCGGTCATGACGTTGACCGCGCCGAGCTCGCTGACCTGACCCTTTTCGTAGCCCTCCAGGCAGGGCTTGGTCTCTTCATTGAACATCATTTCATAGGAAGGATTGTGAACAACTTCCGTTGTGCCGGTGATGCCGTACTTCTTCAGATCGATTTCAGCCATGCTGCATACAACCTCTTTCTTTGATGATTCTTTTCGGTTGCGTAGGCTTCGCGCGGGGGAAGCCCCGCGGAAGCCCTGCTATCCTTATTATAGCAAGCTCATGATACACTTGAAATTCGGCGAAATCAATGCGATTTGGGAAAATTTACGGATAACTTTCGATGTATCCAAATCCGTGGGCATAAAAATGCAGATGAAGCCGCGCCAAGTGTCTGGAAGAAATCATTTTTCCGTCGGTTTTGCAACCGAAAATGCGTTGACACGGTATCGAGCCGCCGATATAATGAAACGCGCCGGGGCAGAAAATGCCTAACCAACAGGAAAGGAAGGATGAAATGCTCGAGAGCCGAAATCTTTTAAAGGAAAAATGGAGAGAGTCGCTTGCGTCTGTGCTGCCGATCACGATTATCGTGTTTCTGATCTGCTTTTTCATGATTCCGGTATCCAACAGCGCGCTGCTGGCGTTCATCTTCGGCGCGCTCATGCTGATTTTCGGCATGGGGCTTTTCACGCTGGGCACGGACATCGCCATGACGCCCATCGGCGAATACGCCGGAAGCGCCATCACGCGCACGCGAAAGCTGTGGATGATCATCGTTATCGGCCTTGTGATGGGAATCATGATCACCATTTCGGAGCCGGATCTGCAGGTGCTTGCCGAGCAGGTTCCGGGCGTGCCGAACATGGCGCTGATTCTCGCCGTGGCCGTGGGCGTGGGCATTTTTCTGGTGGTTGCGCTTCTGCGCATCCTCCTGCGCATCAAAATGTGGGTGCTCCTGCTCATCTCCTACACGATTGTGTTCACGCTGGCGTTCTTCGTGCCGGATTCATTTCTGGCCGTGGCGTTTGACGCGGGCGGCGTGACCACCGGCCCCATGACCGTTCCGTTCATCTTAGCGCTGGGCGTGGGCGTGTCCGCCATGCGAAGCGACCGGAACGCGGACAGCGATTCGTTCGGCCTCGTGGCGCTGTGCTCCGTCGGCCCGATTCTGGCGGTTATGATTCTGAGCCTGATCTACCATCCGGGCGAGGTGGTGCAGAGCGCGGCGGAAACGGCGATGCCGGAAACGTCCATCGAGCTGTGGCACATGTTCGTGTCGGCGCTTCCGAAGTACATGAAGGAAGTGGGCATTGCGCTGGCGCCGATTGCGGTGTTCTTCCTGATCATGCAGTTCACGATGCTGAAGCTGCACTTCCACCATGTGGCGCGCATTCTGGTGGGCATTGTGTACACCTATGTGGGACTGGTGCTGTTCCTGCTGGGTGTAAACGTGGGCTTCATGCCGGTCGGCAACCTGATCGGTCAGCTGCTGGGCAGCCTGAGCTATCGCTGGGTTCTGGTGCCGCTGGGCATGATCATCGGCTACTTCGTGGTCTCCGCGGAGCCGGCGGTGCACGTTCTGAGCAAGCAGGTATACGAAATGACGGCGGGCGCGATCCCGAAGAAGGCGCTGAGCACCAGCCTGTCCATCGGCGTTTCCATCTCGGTGGGGCTGGCGATGCTGCGCATCCTTCTGCGCATTCCGATCATGTATCTGATGATTCCCGGCTACGCGATTGCCCTGATTCTGATGTTCTTTGTGCCGCCGATCTTCACGTCCATCGCGTTCGACTCCGGCGGCGTCGCCTCCGGCCCGATGACGGCCACGTTCCTGCTTCCGCTGGCCATGGGCGCGTGCAGCGCCGTGGGCGGAAACATTGCCTCAGACGCGTTCGGCGTGGTCGCCATGGTTGCCATGACGCCGCTGATCGCCATTCAGATCCTCGGCCTGTACTTCAAGCTGAAGCAGGCGCACACCGACGGCGGCACGGCCGTACCCGAGGACGAAGACATCATCGAGATGTAAAGGGAGGTACCCGATATGTTTTGCGCAAGAGCGCTTCTTATGATCATCAAGCGCGCTTCGGAAGAAAAGTATATGTCTCTTCTGCGGGAGCATGAAATGTCTTCCGTGTTCTCCGTGCCCGGCGAGGGCACGGCGGGAAGCAGCATATTGAGCATGCTGGGTCTGGGCGTTTCGGAAAAGGTGGTCATGCTGTCGCTGGGAAGTCGGCGCAAGGTGAACCGGCTTCTGACGGAGATGGTCATGAGCATGGGGATCAACATGCCCGGCTGCGGCATTGCGATGAGCCTGCCGGTGACGAGCATCGGCGGCGCGCGAGCCATGAAGTATCTGATCGGCGACATCAAGGAGGAAGACAGCGAGGTGGGAGCAATGGAAGAGAAGCAGAATTACCCCTATGACCTGATTATGGCGATTGCCGAGCACGGCACCTCCGATCTGGTAATGGACGCGGCGCGCAGTGCGGGCGCGGGCGGCGGAACGATTGTGCACGCCAAGGGCACCGCTTCCACCGGGACGGCGAAGTTCTTCGGCATTTCCATCGCCAACGAAAAGGAGATGCTTCTCATCGCCGTGCGGCATGAGAAGAAGGACGCCGTCATGCACGCCATCATGGAAAAGGCCGGCGCGGCCAGCGAGGCGCACACCGTGGTGTTCACCCTGCCGGTGGAAAACATCGTGGGTCTGCGCAGCGTGATGGAGAATATGAACAGCAATCCGTAAGAATAGCGACATAAAAGGCGGGCGCTCCGGTCGATGACTGACTGGGGCGCCCGCCTTGGCTATGCGGTTTTATTTCTGAAGAAGATGGATGGCGAAGCCGGCGATTTCGTTTTTCATGTAGATGATCGCCGGGCGGCCGTCCTTGACGGTGAGCGAATCCTCGTCGAATTCGAAGCCGCGCTGTTCAAGGTGCCATTTGGCGCGCATCAGGTTGGGGGTGGACAGGGCGATATGGCCGTTCGTACCGCGTCCCGCCTTCTTCATGCACTCGTATTCGCCGCCCGCGAATACGGAGGAATTGCCCTCCTTCAGCGCAAGGCCGGTGAGCGCGCACAGCGCCTTCGCGTCGGCGAGCGCCTTTTCGGGCGAGCCGCTGTTGATGCCGATGTGCTCCAGCTTCAGACCCAGCATGACCTTCACGGCCTGACGGGTCAGCTCGGTGATGCGCCCCCAGTCCTTCGCCTTCACGGCGTCGCCCGGCACCATCCAGCTGCCGCCCGCGGCGCGCACCTTGGGGAAGGAAAGGTAGTCCATCAGGTTCTTTTCGTTGATTCCGCCGGTAGGCACGAACCGCATGCCGCCGTATGGCGCGCTGATGGCCTTGATGAAGCTGATGCCGCCCGCGGCCTCCGCCGGGAAGAACTTCACGGTGTCCAGCCCGAAGGACATGGCCATTTCAATGTCGGACGGGTTGGCGCAGCCGGGCAGCACGGGAATGTGGTTCTCCACGCAATAGCCCACGACGGCGGGGTTCAGGCCGGGGCTGACGATGTACCGCGCGCCCGCGTCCACGGCGCGCTTCACCTGATCGACGGAAAGCACGGTTCCCGCGCCGAGAATGACCTCCGGCAGCGCGGAGGAGACGTTGCGAATGGCCTGCTCCGCCGCGGCGGTGCGGAAGGTGATCTCCGCGACCGGCAGCCCGCCGTCGCTGAGCGCGCGGCAAAGCGGCACGGCGTCGTTTGCGTCCTCTACCTTGATGACCGGAACCAGACCGGCCAGCGACAGCTTTTCAAAAATATCCATTGTGAATCCCTCCCGGTTTTTACGGATAAATCGCACATTCATTATACGCCCGGCGGGCGCGGATTTCAACGGCTCGCGCGTTATTTATCGCTATGCGGACGCGGGATTACGCGAACTGAAGCCGCCTGGTGACCGCGGCGGCGGGGGTGCGGCCGGAGAAAAACTGATCCAGCGTGGTAAGCACTGAGGCGGCGATTTCCGAGAGAGCTTCGTCGGTCAGGAAGCCCTGATGCGCGGTCACGATGGCGTTTGGCAGTGTGACGAGCAGGGAAAGGCGCTCGTCGCGGTCGGGGGATTCGCTGGCGTCGTGGTAGAACACGCCGCTTTCCTTCTCGTATACGTCCAGCGCCGCGCCGCGAATTTCACCCCGCCGAAGCGCGTCCAGCAGGGCGCGGCTGTCGATCAGCGCGCCGCGCGAGGTGTTGATTAAAAGCGCGCTTCGCTTCATGCGCTTGAGCTCCTTTTCGCCGATCATGTGGCGGCTTTCGGGCGTGAGCGGGCAGTGCAGGGAGATTACGTCGCTTTCGAACAACAGCTCGTCCAGCGACACGTAGTGAATGCCGCTTTCCGGCGCGGGGAAGGGGTCGCAGGCGATGGTGCGCATGTCGAAGCCGCGGCAGATGCGCTCGTAGGCGCGGCCGATGCGGCCGGTGCCGACGATGCCGGCGGTTTTGCCGTACAGGTCGAAGCCGGTCAGGCCGTGCAGCGTGAAGTCGAAGGCGCGCGTGCGCCGGAACGAAACGTGCAGGTGGCGGTTAAGCGCCAGCGTCAGCGCCATGGCGTGCTCCGCCACGGCGTGGGGCGAATAGCTGGCGGCGGTGGTCACGGTAAGCCCCAGCTTCTCCGCAGCGGCAAGGTCTACATTATTATAGCCCGCGCAGCGCATGCAGATCAGGCGGATTCCAACGTTATGGGCGGCCTTCAGCGACGCTTCGTCCAGCCGATCGTTCACAAAGGCGACCATCGCGCGGCAGCCGTTTGCCTCCCGCGCGGTCTCCGGGGAAAACGCTCTTTCGATATAGCGAAGCTGATACGCGGAATTCAGGCGGTCGAACCATGTGCGATCATAGGGGCGCGCGTCGAAAAAAGCGATTGTTTCCATAAATACCACCTCGAAACGGATCGATTTGTTTTCAGGCTTGCCGAAAATCGCGTCGGTTATGCGCGAATCTCGGGGTTCATATGGACATAACAATCACCTGTTATAATTTTCCAAATGAAATTCGGAGGAGATCGCTTTGATCGTAGATCTGTCCTGCCCGATTGAGCTGCGCGGGTATGAGCTTTTAATGGATGACAACGGCCATACGCGCGCCTATATTCGCCTGTTCAACCTGTCCGACCGCACCGTGGTTGCTTATTCCGCGACGACGCGCTGGTATAACGGCCTCACGCGCGCCGACGTGACCGAGAACATCACCGTGGACGAGATGATGGTGAAGCCGCGCGGAGGGTTCAAGCTGGTGCATTCGCTGGTGGACTTTTTAGGCGCCGACCACGTGGAGATGTATTTCACCTCCGTCACCTTTGAGGACGGTACGGTCTGGAAGCCGGTGGACGGAGACTTAGTGGAAATCGGCGAGCAGCCGGTTTTGCAGGGCGAGGCGCTGGATCGGCTTCGGGCGGCGGCGGGCGACGACGCGGTGCAATATCCGCAGACGCAGAAAAACTTCTGGCGCTGCGTGTGCGGGCGCATCAACCTGCTGACCGCGGAAAGCTGCGTCCGCTGCGGGCGCGGCCAGCGCGAGGTGCTTACAAGGTTCAACGAAAAGGCGTTCAGCGGCAAACGAAGCGAGGACGCGCGGCCGCGCCGAGCGCCGCGAGAGAACGCGCAGGAAAAGCCGGAAGCGCAGGAGGCGCAGGAGGCGCACACGGGACGGGCGGCGCTGCTTGCCCTTTTGATGCTTCTGCTCGCGCTGCTGGGCTTTCTGCTTGGGCGCGTGAGCGCGCGGGAGACGCCGGAGCGGCAGCCGTCCGCGACGATGGCGCCCGCGTATGAGGACAGGATGGGCGAATCGAATGTGTGAGCGTGAAGAGGGGAAATACGCGCTGCGCCCGGCGCGGCCGGAGGAGATCGGCGAAATCTTCTCGCTGTATGAAAAGCGCGTTCGCTGGATGGACGAAAAGGGCATTCGCCAGTGGAACGACTCGGACTATCTGAACATCTACCCGGCGGACTACTATCGGAAAATGCGGGAGAAGGACTGCCTGTACGTGCTGACGGACGCTGCCACGGGCAAAATCGCCGGCGCGGGGGTGCTGCTTTCGGAGGATGAGCGCTGGGCGGAGAGCGAGGACGAGCCCGCGTTTTACGTACACAATCTCGCGACGGATTCCTCCGCGCCGGGCGCGGGTCGGGCGCTGCTCGCCGCCGCGGAAGCGCTGGGGCAGGCGCACGGCAAGCGCTATATGCGGCTGGATTGCGCGGTGGACAGCGCGTTTCTGAACGGATACTATGAATCACTGGGCTATCGCGCCGTCGGGCAGTGCGAGGACGGGCCGTATGTGGGCGTGAAACGGCAGAAGGAGCTTTGAATCATGAGGAAATGGTTTTGCGCGCTGCTGGCGCTGACTCTCGCGGTGCTCGTGCCGTTGTCCGCGATCGCGGAGACGAGCGGCGAAAAAACGCTGGAGGAGCTTCTTGCACAGCGGGCACGGCTCGACGAGGAAATTGCCCGGCTGCAGCAGGACGAGACGATTCTTCCCGGCGCGATCGACGCGCTGAAGGAGTACTGGAAGCAGATGTATCAATCCTCCGGATACGGAGACGGCTACCTCGAAATCCGAAGCACGCGGGTGTTTTATATCGCCGATGAGATTCTGCCGGAGGATGACAAGACGGCGCACGAGCTTTTTGACAACATGGTTTGCGTCGTGGAGTTTGTGCTTCTGTCGGACTACATGCAGACCGCGCCCTACTATATGAATATAGGGGTGTATGACTGCGTGGCGCTCTACAGGGACGGCAGCTATGAGGTGATGAAGCAGAATCCGCTGAATCGCTATCGCGCGCTGACGTACCGAACGGACTTTACCGGCTTTATTCGCAGCGTAAGCGACTGGGGAAGCGAGTTCAACGCGGTATACCATCTTCTGGACGATTAAGGCGATTTCATGAAAGCCGCCGGACGTTCGAAGGGCGAAAGAGCCTTGGAACGTCCGGCGGCTGTATTTATGCCTGCGCGTACAGGGCGCGGGCGGTTTTCAGGCTTTCCTCGGCGGGCAGGGTGGGGTTGTATTCCAGCCCGCACGCGCCCGTGTAGCCCGCCTGATCAATGGCGTGGAAGATGAAGCGGTAGTCGTTTTCGCCAAACTGCAGCTCATGGCGGCCGGGATGCCCGGCGGCGTGCAGGTGGGCGATCAGGTCTAAGTGGTTCACGACACTGGGGATGAGGTTGCCCTCCATTACCTGCTGGTGATAGATGTCGTACACCATCTTCACGAGCGGGTGATCGACCTCGCGGAGGATGTCAAAGCCCTCGGCGGACGACCACAGGTAATAGCCGGGATGGTCGACCAGCGTGTTGAGCGGCTCGATCATCAGGGTCACGCAGCTGTCCTCCAAAATGGGGCGGGCGGCCTTCAGCGCCTGAACGATGCTTTCGTGCTGCCCGGCGCGCCCCGCGCCGGTGTCGGGGCCGACCTGCGTGATCAGGCGGCGAACGCCCAGCGTCCGCGCCGCGGCGCAGCTTTCGCGCAGGCCGTTCAGCCACGCGCCGCGAAACGCCGGGTCAGTCATGCGAAATTCCGTGGTGCACAGGCTTAAAAGCTCCACGCCGGTCTCGTCCAGCGCACGGCGCACGGCGGCGAGGTCGAGGCCGCGCCAGTCGTAGCTCTCGGCGGCGTCAAAGCCCAGCGCCTTCACGCGGCGCAGCGCGTCCGCGAAGTCCATTTTCGGGAAAAAACAGGGAATCGGTACGCAAAGTCTCATGCCGAGCTCCTTTCGCCGCGCTTACAGGCTTTCCAGAAATTTGCCGATGCGGTGGGCGATGAGGGCGTGTCCCTCGTCGCTGGGATGCAGGCCGTCGGGCAAAAGCCGTTCGCGGCAGACCGTGTTGGCTGGCTGGATGCCGCTGCTCGCGTACAGGTCGAGCACGGGCAGCGAGTAGTATTCCGCAACCCTGAGCAGAATCTCGCGGTAGGCGGACAGCGGCGCGACGTCGCTTGGCTTGCGGTCGCCGCGCAGGGAGTCCTCGTTCCAGCGGTGCAGGGGCGTGAGGATGACGACGGGCTTTCCGACGTACATCTCCAGAAGGCCGTTCATCAGGTAGTGGCACGCGCCGGTGAACGTGTCCGGCGTGCGGTCGGCAAACGTGCCCAGCGGCGCATCGCCGTGGCCGAAATCATTGGTTCCGCCGAACACGACGACCGCGTCGGCGCTCGCGTCCATTTTGGGGAAGCGGCGGCAGAAATCCTGATCGTAGAGAGGATTGTCCGTCTCCGGGTGCTGCTGACGGGCAATGCGCGTGCCGGAAATGCCGTAATTGTTCACGGCCTTCAGGTCAAATTCGCGCGCGAACACGTCGGTATAGCGTTTTTCGGGAGACGACGCGCCCACGCCCTGCGTGATGCTGTCGCCAAGAAAGTTCACCGTTGCGCCCTTGAGAATCATGTGCATCTACTCGCTTTCCTTTGTCAGTTCATACATCAGAATCCCGGCGGCGACGGCGGCGTTCAGGGATTCCGCGCCGCCGCGCATCGGAATTTTCAGCCTTACGTCGGCCATTTGCTGCACCTCCGGGGACACGCCGCGCGCTTCGTTGCCGACGACGAGCACGAGCCTTTCGCCCGGCCTTGGCTGCGTGCGCGCGTACAGCGGCGCGCCGTCCAGCGCGGAAACGACCACGCGGAAGCCGTCCGCCCGCGCGCGGGAGAGCAGAAGCGGCATTTCGCCCGACACCGCGGGCACGCGGAAGCCGCTGCCCATGCTGGCGCGCTGCACCTTCGGCGACCACGGGTCGGCGCAGCCCGCGCCCAAGAGGAGCGCGTCAAAGCCCGCCGCGTCGGCCGTGCGCCAGATCGTGCCGAGGTTTCCGGGATCCTGCACGCCGTCCAGCGCCACAAGCCTGCGCGCGCCGGAGGGAATGGACGCGCGGCGCGGCATGGTGAACGACGCGCACACGCCCTGCGGCGTTTTCGTATCGCACGCGGCCTCGATGGCGGCGCGAACGGCCAGATGCACGCTCGCGCCCGCGCGCGCGAGCTCGTCCGTGAGCGCGCTTTCCTCCTCGGCCAGCGCCTCGGCGGGCTTCAGGCCGCACGAGAGCGCTTCGCGAAGCATAACCTCGCCCTCCACCAGAAACAGGCCGCTTTCCTGCCTTGCCTTCGCCTCGCGCAGCGCCTTCAGACGCTTGACCGCCGGGTTGGACGCACTGGTAATCCGTTCCATGAGCATGGCCTCCGAAAGGCTGCGCGCCCGCACGGACGCTTAACAGCATTGTTGGTTTCCGGTCGAAAGCCGGTTCTTGAACATTAACACATCATCGATTATAATACAAGCAGAGCTGTGAAAATTCTCGCCCGAAAAACGGATTTCCGCGCCGGGCGGCGAATGCAGAAAGAGGAGGAGAGCCTGTCCATGAAGCGCATCGGCGTATTGACTTCCGGAGGCGACGCGCCCGGCATGAATGCCGCGATTCGCGCGGTCGTTCGCACGGCGCTGAGCAATCAGATGTCCGTGGTTGGTTTTAAGCGCGGGTATAACGGTCTGTTGATGAAGTCCCTGACCACCGAGGACGATTATATTGAGATGAATTCCCGCAGCGTGTCCGGCATCATCCATAAGGGCGGCACGATCCTGATGACCGCGCGCTGTCTGGATTTCCTCGAGGAGTCCGTGCAGAAGGAGGCCGTGCGCAACCTTCACGCGCTGGGCATTGAGGGTCTTGTGTGCATCGGCGGAAACGGAACCTACGCCGGCGCGCGCGCGCTCAACAATCTGGGCATGCCCACGATCGGCGTTCCCGGCACGATCGACAACGACCTGAACTACACCGAGTTTACCATCGGCTTTGACACGGCGCTGAACACGGCCGTGGAGGCGGTCAACCGCATCCGCGATACCGGCGACGCGCACGAGCGCGCGTCCATCGTCACCGTGATGGGCCGCCACTGCGGCGACATTGCCGTACATACCGCCGTGGCCTGCGGCGCGGAAATGGCGATCATTCCCGAGGTGCCGTGGACGCTGGAGGAGGTCGCCGAGACTGTGCACAAGGGCGTAATCAGCGGCAAGCGCTCGATGATTCTGATCTTCGCCGAGGGCGCGCAGGATTCGCTGAAGACGGATCTGAAGGCGCTCAAGAAGGAGTATCCCAAGCTGCACATCACCCGCGAGCACATGACCAGCAGTCAGTACGCCGAGGTCATTGAAGAGCTGAGCGGCCACGAGACGCGCGCGACCGTGCTGGGCTACACGCAGCGCGGCGGCAGCCCCACCGCGAACGACCGAATTCTGGCCACGCGCACCGGCGCGCACGCCGTCGAGCTTCTGAAAAACGACATTGGCGGCCGCGCCGTGGGCATCAAGGGCAACAAAATCATCGATGTGCCCTTTGACGAGGCGCTGTCTCCCATGGTTTTCGACCGCGAGTATTACGACCTCGTGGACGTGACCGGCTATGTCCGATGAACAGGGAAACGATTTTCATTACCGGCATCGGGTCGGAAATGCAGGGCGTCGGCCGTCTTTCGGACGGCCGCGCCGTTTTCGTACCCTTCGCGATTCCCGGCGAGACGGTGGACGTGGAGATCGAAGCCGAAAAGGAGCGCTTCTGCACGGCGCGCCTGCTGGCTGTGCGGGAGCCGTCGTCCGACCGTGTGACGCCAGTCTGCCCGCATTTCGGCGTGTGCGGCGGCTGCCAAACGCAGCATATCGCCTACGCGCGTGCGCTTTCGCTCAAGCGCCAAAGGGTCGCGGACGCGCTTTCGCGTCTGGGCGGCGTGGAGGCGCCCGAGGTGGGGAAGACGCTCGCGTCGCCGGAGGTGCTTGGCTATCGCAACAAGGCGGAATTCGCGTTTGACGGCGAAGGGGCGGGCGTGTGCGAGGGCGGCACGCACCGGGTGATCGACATTTCGGAATGCCCCCTTCAGACAGAGGGCGCGAACCGCGCGCTCGCCTTTGTGCGCGCGCGGCGCGGCAGTCTGCCGCTTAGGAACCTCGTCGTGCGCACGAACGCGGCGGGCGAGATGATGGTTACGCTGTCGCTGTACGCCCGCGCCGACGCATCCCATCTGGCCCGCGCGATCATGGCGGAGATTCCCATGGTTCGCAGCGTGTACGCGTGCGAGCTTTCGCGCCGCCCCGCGCACGCGCTGGACGGCCGCTGCCGCAGGCTGGCCGGAGCGGAAATCCTTTCCGAAACGCTGGACGGTCTGCGCTTTTCGGTTTCCCCGCAATCGTTTTTCCAAGTCAATCGCCCGCAGGCGGAGCGCTTATATAAGGAAGCGCTGGCGCTGGCCGCGCTGAAGCCCGGCGACTGCGTGTGCGACGTGTACTGCGGCGCGGGCACGATCACGCTCTTCGCCGCGCGCACGTGCGCAAGCGCGACGGGCATTGAAATCGTCGCGCCCGCCGTGGCCGACGCGCGCAAAAACGCCGAAGCCAACCATCTCGCCAATAAAACCCATTTCCTCGAGGGCGACGCGGCGGCGCTGTATCCCGAGCTTCAAAGGAAGAAACGCTTCGACGCGGTCATCGTCGACCCGCCCCGTAAGGGTCTCGACGCGCCCGTCGTTCGCGCCCTGTGCGAATCCCCGGCGCAGAAGCTCGTCTACGTATCCTGCAATCCCGCCACCCTCGCCCGCGACCTCAAGCTGCTTTCGCCTGCCTACCGCCTTGCCTTTGCCCGCCCTGTCGATATGTTCCCCCAGACCGGGCACGTGGAGACGGTATGTTTGCTGTCCAAGCGCGGCGGCGAGTAGCCGCGCTTCGGTTTCAGGGAGAGGGCGACGATCTGGACGGGGAAAAGACTGTGTTGGACAGGAAAAAAGCTGGCCGCGGTTCAAATTTATTTTTTTTTTTTTATGGGAAAATTTCGGTTAACAGCGTGCGCGCTTCTTGACATGGGCAGAGACGGGTGATAAAATAAAGACGATTCTCAAATATGGAAAGACTTACCCTCATAACGAGAATCCCATCTTTGACAGTTAGAAAGAGACACCCCATCAAAAAAGGCAGGAAAAGCAAGCCTTTTTGATGGGGTGTGAGGGTCGAA
>CAVERI010000075.1:0-12888 GCA_963618055.1 bacterium
AGCTGGCACAGCAAAGCGGCGCGATTTTCGCGATCAACGCGGATGATTACGGCGTGCATAAATACGGCACCATCATTCGCAACGGCCAGCTTCTGCGCGCGCACGACACCACGCGCAACATGCTGATTGTGGACGAAAACGGCGATTTCCGCGTTCGCGCGGAGCGCAGCGCGGAGGATCCGGTCGCGCTCGGAAACGAGCTGATGCAGGCGAACACGTGGCAGACATTTGAATTTGGCCCGGAGCTGATTCGAAACGGACAGGCCGTGCAATTCAGTCCGGCGTTCGACCTGATTTCCACCGCGCCGACCCGCCGCGAGCCGCGCACGGCCATTGGGCAGATCGCACCGCTGCACTATGTGGTGATCGTGACGGACGGCCGCCAAAGCGGCTATTCCAAGGGTATGACGCTCGGCGAGCTTCAGCGCCTGTTCCTGCGCTATGGCGCGCAGACGGCCATCAATTTAGATGGCGGCGGCTCGTCGGAAATGTGGTTCAATGGCAGCATCGTCAACCGGCCGTCGCAGGGAAGGGAACGCAGGCTGTCGGACATCCTGTATTTTTAGGAGGAACGAATGAAACGGCATCTGAAAATCGCGCTCGACGGCGCCGCGAAGGGCGTGGCGGTGCAATATCTCGCGGCGCTTGCGGCTTCCGTCTGCCTGCATTTGGGCTACTTCATGCCGTATCCCGCCTTTCTGCCCGAGGCGGTGGGCGGCGAATTGCGGGCAGTCGTCTGCATGGCAGCGCTGAGCGGGCTTCTCGGCGCGGGCGCGGCGCTCACGTTTGGCGGCGCGCCGCATAAGGGAGGAAAGCCCGCGCGCCCGCGGTGTGAAAAAGGAACGCCGCCATCTCGGGTGAGATGACGACGCCCTTTGTACAATTTTATGGGTGTATCTGAAAAAGCGGAAGCTCAGGCGGCTTCTTCCTCTTCTTCCTCGGAGAGGTTCTCGGTGGCGAACAGGTTGATGGCGCTCAGAATTTCTTCCTCGCTGTAATCCTCGGCGATTGCGCCCACGTTCCAGTAGGCGTAGGAGCCTTCAAACCAGCTTTGCAGATCCTCAAGGCTTTCCGCGTAGCGGAATTCCAGATGCCACGTGGTGGCCATAGTGTCCGGAGAGAAGGCGAAATAGGTGAACTGGCCGGACTCCGCGTCCGCGCTCTGATAGAACAGGAAGCCGTATTCGTTCTCAACGTCCAGCGGCGCGTAGGCGTGACGGAACACCTCGCTGCCCGCCTCGTCCACGCCGCAGATGGTGTTGCCGTCTACCGTGATCTTTTTGACGCCGCCAATGTAGTAGCAGTTGAACTGCATGCTGTCCGGGTCGGCTTCATAGGCCGCAATGGCTTCCTCGCCGTACAGCGAGCCCATGCAGAAGCTCAGCAGATACGCGATGACATCCTCCGCTGCATCCTCGCCGACGATCGGCGTTACCGCATCCAGCCACGCCTGATGATATTCATCCTTGGCAAACTCCGGGAACAGCTCGACATAGGATCGGCCGGACAGCTCGCTCAAAAACGCATCCTGCGCGGTTTCGCCTACGCCGACGGACAGGAACGAGAACAGGCACACGAGGCAAAGGACGATGGAAAACAGTTTTTTCATGGAAAATCCCTCCTCATCTTGGTTAGAGTTCTTTAACCGACGAAGAGTATAACACGATTCCGCGGGGAGATCGATGGATTTTCTGTTAATTCTTGCTGGGAAGCGTGGCCGAATCGGCATGACATGGCTGCTCGCGAGCGGGCACAGCGCCAAACGCGGGCTTTCGGATTACCACAATAAAAACAGACCGAAGTCTGTTTTTTGAAGAAAGGCCTATACCTCCAGCAGCGCGCGAAGAATCTCGTTTACGAAAAGCCGGTGTGCTTCGCGGGAGGGGTGGTTGATGCTGTTGGCGAGCATCTCGGTGGTGTCAACGCCCGCGGCGGCGAGCGCGTCCCACACGCGGTAGGTATCGGCAATCGGCACGCCCTGCGCGCGGGCCTCTTCGCGAGCCGCGTCCACATAGCTGCGCAGGATGCCCTCGTTCTGCACGTGGGCGGCGTCCTTGGCGATAGTCCGCAGGGTGTCGTTTGCAAGGCGGTGGGAAACGTAGGTGCACATGTGGTTGGGCGTGACCAGCACGCATTCCGCGCCGCTGCCCAGCACATCCTCAAAAATACCCTTCATGGCCGCGCGGTAGCGGCGCAGACCGCCCTCCACATCGGAGCACATGGAATCGTTCAGGCCGAAGTTGACGAAAACCAGATCGGGCTTGGCGAAAAGCACGTCGCGCGCGAGGCGGCTGTGTCCGCCGGCGGCGCTGTCGCCGGACACGCCGGCGTTGATCACCGCGGGCTGCGCGAAGGGGAACATGCGCCCCAGCTCATGCGCGGCCAGCGCCGGGTAGGCGCTATCGGCTTCGCACGCGGTATCGACCCTGCCGGATTCGTTGAGGAAGACCTCGAAGCAGCCGTGCGTCACGCTGTCGCCCAGAAAGCCCAGCACAACAGGGCGCTCGGTTCGGAAGGAATTGTGGCGGCTGCGAAGGCGGTTCATGACATTCATGCTCGTTCGTTCCTTTCTTCATCGGCGCGATCCAGCTGGCGGAAAAGCTCGCTTAGCTCGGTGGGCGCGAGGTTGCGCCATTGACCCGGCTTCAGAATCCCCAGACGGATGTTCATGATGCGCACGCGTTTGAGCGTCTTCACGCGGTAGCCGAGCGCCTCGCACATGCGGCGAATCTGCCGGTTCAGACCCTGCGTCAGCACGATTGTGAAGGCGCGCTCGCCGGTTTTCTTCAGCTGGCAGGGAAGCGTCGTCGTGCCCAGAATCCTCACGCCCGATTCCATTTCGCGAATGAATTCCGGCGTAATGGGGCGGTCGACGGTCACCTGATATTCCTTTTCGTGCCGTCCCGCGGCGCGCAGGATGCGGTTCACAATGTCGCCGTCGCTGGTCAGCAGAAGAAGCCCCTCGCTGTCCTTGTCCAGACGGCCGATGGGGTAGATGCGCCGGTCGTGGTCGATGAAGGAAACCACGTTGTCCCGCTCGTTCGGGTCGCAGGTGCACACGATGCCAGCGGGCTTGTTCAGCGCAATATATACGGGCTTCGACTGCCGCTTTACGCGGTCACCCGCGATTGTCACCTTCATGCCGGGCCGCACGCGGTCGCCCAGCGTTCCGCGCCGCCCGTCAATCCACACGCGCCCCTCCTCAATCCAGTGGTCGGCCTCGCGGCGCGAGCACTTGCCCGCGTCCGCCAGATACTTGTTCAGGCGTATGCCTTTTTCGTTTTCCATGGTGCGTTCCTGCCTTCTTTGGCCGTTTCGGGAAACGGCTCAGTTTTCTCCCTCGGAAACCAGCGGCTGATTGGTGATGATGCGCACGGCGCCGTTCAGATTGCGAATGTCAAAGTGCGTGCCGCCGCGGCCGTCCTCACCGTCCAGCGTCCAGTCCACGTTTTCGAGGGTGTCGATTTCGATGGTGCTCGCGGTGGTCAGGTGCAAAAGCCCCTCGAATTTCCGCTGCGCCACGTTGATCAGCAGCTGGCTGAATTCAATGGCGTTGCGCGGCATGTCCACGAGCAGAAGCTCGAACCGGCCGTCGTCCAGCTGCACGAGGCTCTTGTCCAGCGTCAGAATCCCGGCCAGCGACGTGGTGTTGCTGACGGAGCCGAACAGGAAATCGCCGGAGTAGTCTTCCGTGTCGGTATGTACCTTGGCATACACCGGCTGAAGCTGCCCGAGGTTTTTCACGCCCTCAAGCAGATATGCCAGATGCCCCAGCACGTTTTTCACCGGCTGCGGCGTGGCATAGGATACGCTGGTGAACGCGCCGAACGACGCGGTGTACACGAAGCTGCGGCCGTTGAAGCTGCCGATGTCGAGCATGCGCGGCTGGCCGTCCAGAATGTCCTGCGCGGCCTGATCGAGGTCGCGCGAGAGACCCAGCGTGGAGGCGAGGTCGTTCGTCGTGCCGCAGGGCAGGTAGCCGATCGGTATGTCCGCGCCGGACTCCAGAAGCCCGGCCACCGTTTCGTTCAGCGTGCCGTCGCCGCCCGCGCAGACCACGATGTCATGCTGCGCGGCGTACTGCTCAACGAGCTTGCGGGCGTGCCCGGCGTATTCCGTCGTCAAGACTGTCGGAAGCATGCCGCCCGCGCAGAAGCGCTGAAGAATGTCGGCCAGCTTGCGCGCGACGCGGCGCTGCCCGGCGCAGGGGTTTATGATAAAGAGCATGCGTTTGGTATTCATTGCGTTCCACCTCCCGTTTCCGTGGAATTAGTCGGTATCTTGCGCGCGGCCTTGCGAACGCGCGCTTCATCAGGGCGCTTAGCCCCCAAAGCAGCAGAAAAATGGTCAGAACCGGCGAGCCGAACAGCCCTCCGGCCTCGGCGCCGGTCAGAAACGGCTCGGACACCGGATACACGGGCGCGGCCTCGCCGAACAGACGCGACGCGGAGAAAAAGGCGAACACGCCCGCCGCGGCGGAAAGCCAAGCGCGCGCCCGTCCCGCGAAGGCGTACAGAAGCCCGCCCAGCAGAAGCGCGTTCAGAATGAACGGCCACGCCGTGCAGCCGCGCGCGCAGATGAGCCAGCCCGCCTCCAGCGCCGCGCCGATCAGCGGAAAACAGCGGCGAAGGCGCGAGGGCTCAAATAGCGGAAGAACGCCGCAGATCCAGAGCGCCGGATACAGCGCCAGTCCCGCGTCGAGCCATAGCGCCAGCCACACGCCGCCGGCAGCCGAAGCGGCTCGCCCATGCGATACGCGGGCGCTGCCCGTCAGCAGAAACAGTCCGATTTCCGCTCCTGCCGCCAGCGCGCCCAGCGCCAGCGCCCATAGGAACGGCCTTCGAAGGAAGAAAACAATTTTCGATGACGCGCAGCCGGTTTTCGTTTCGACAGCTGACTCCATGGAGCTCGCGCGGAACGAAAAAGCGGCTTTCGCGCTGTTCGCTCTTGTCTCTGCAAGGCTCTCGCGGGACGGGGAAGCGGCCCTTGCATCCGTCGCCGCCGCGCCGTCCTTCGTCTCGGTAATCGACTCCGAAGAAGCGCTGGAGTGCTTGCGCGAGGACGGCAGAAGCGCGATCAGCGCCGCGCAGGCGAGCGTGAGCGCCAGCCCCAGCGCGAAGCTGCCCGCGTTCGCGGACAGGATCGCGGGCGCGTTCAGTCGGGAAAACAGCGCCGAAAAGCCGACCGTGCCGCCGATCAGCAGCACGAGAGAAGCCAGCGCGGCGAAAAGCGCGCGTCTTCTGTTCCGCTTCTGAGAAGCGCTTCCAGCGGCTTGCGTTTCGGGTTCCGGCATTTTGGAGACCGGAACGGCAGGTTTGCGCTTCATTCGACGACGCCGCGAATCAGCTCCGGCGTTTCGGGCTTTGTGTCCGTAAAGTGGAACGCCTCGCGCGCCAGCGCCTCGGCGCGGGGAACGTCCGAAATTTCCGAAACGTGCATGGTGAGCAGCGGTTCACCCTTCTGTACGCGGTCGCCCAGACGCTTCTTCATCACGATTCCCACGGAAAGGTCGATTTTGTCCTCCTTGCGCTCGCGCCCCGCGCCCAGCGCCTTGGCGGCGTAGCCGATTTTGTCGGTGTGAATGCCGGCCACGTAGCCGTCCGCGTCGGAAAGCAGGTCAATCTGCCTTGGCGCTTTCGGCAGACGTTCGGGCTCGTAGGGCACGCGCGGGTCGCCGCCCTCGCAGGCGAACAGCTCGGACAGCTTTTTGAGCCCCTCGCCGCTGCGGATTTTTTCCTCCAGCATGCAAACGCCCTCGTCCACCGTGGACACAACGCCGGACAGGCGCAGAATGTGCGCGCCCAGCATGAGGGAAACGGTTTTCAGATCGCCCTCGGCGCGGCCGGAGAGGATTTCAATGGCCTCGTATACCTCCAGCGCGTTGCCGACGTAGTTGCCCAGCGGCTGATTCATGTCGGTCACCAGCGCGGCGAATTTGCGGCCGGTGCGGTTGCCGATGTCCACCATCGTGCGCGCCAGCTCGAGCGATTTTTCATAGGTGGGCATGATCGCGCCGCTGCCGGTTTTCACGTCCAGCACGATCACGTCCGCGCCCGCGGCAAGCTTTTTGGACAGGATGGAGGAGACTACCAGAGGCAGGCAGTCCACCGTGCCGGTCACGTCGCGCAGGGCGTAGAGCACCTTGTCCGCCGGGGCGAGGGATTTCGTCTGCCCGATGATCGCCAGACCGTGCTCGTTTACGGTTTCGATGAAGCGCTCGGTGTCCATGCTCACGGACAACCCGGGCACCGATTCCAGCTTGTCGAGCGTGCCGCCGGTGAAGCCCAGCCCGCGGCCGGACATCTTGGCCACCTTCACGCCGCAGGCCGCGACCAAAGGCACCAGAACGAGGCTGGTCGTGTCGCCCACGCCGCCGGTGGAGTGCTTGTCCGCCTTCACGCCGCGAATGGCGCTCAGGTCGAGCGTGTCGCCGGAGGCGGCCATTTCCATCGTCAGGTTCAGCGTTTCCTCCGCCGTCATGCCGTTGATGCAGATGGCCATCAGCATGGCGCTGGCCTGATAGTCGGCCACGGAGCCGTCGGTCACGCCGCGCACAAATTCGCGGATTTCCTCGCGCGTCAGCTCGCCGCCGAAGCGCTTTTTTATAAGAAGATCAATCACAGACATGGTCAGCCCTCCAAAAACTGCATAAGCGCCGACCGCCACGCGGCCCGCTTTTCGTCGTAGGGAAGCGTGTATGCCGGGCTGGTGGACGGCAGGCGCACGATTGGCCGCCCCTCCGCCAGCGCGGGTTTGAATTTCTGCGCCGCCAGACCGCCGTTCACCAGCACCGCGCGGATGTTCGGATGCGAAGCAAAGAAAGCGGCGAAGTCATTGAGTTCCTCGCGGCGAATGGCGCTGTCCAGCGAGCCGTCCCGTTCGCACGAGGCGATCACGTCCCACAGCGCGAGACCGTGGCGCAGGAGCATATGCTTCTTCGCGGGAATGCCCTCCGGAAGCGGCTCGGAAAACACGTCGGCCAGCACGCGCCAGAAGGCGTTGCGCGGATGCCCGTAGTAGAACCCGTCCTCCAGCGATTTCACGCTGGGCATGCTGCCCAGAATCAGCACGCGGCTGTTCGCGTCCGCCACCGGCGGGAACCCGTAAATGCGCGCCATCAGAAAACCGGCGGGAGAAACGCGTTCCTTCGATTTCGCATGCCGTCGCCTCCCAAAGCTGTCTTCCGATATTATTATAGCAAAAAAAGAACGCCGGCGCAATACGCCGACGCGATTCAGCGGCTGGCGTTTGCAAAGAGAATGCCAAGGAATCCGCACAGGGCGGGCAGAATACGGGGCGCGCCGCTTACGGATTTCAGCTCCGCGTCGCATTTCGGGCACGTGCCGGGGCAGTCTCCCTGATGCGAGCAGGTGTCGGGAATGGGTTCAAAGCCGTTCTGAACGGCGATTTCATTTCGAATTTCGCGCAGCCGGGCGCAGGTTTCCTTTCCAGTCATTTCCATCCACCTCCCGCGGGTTGGGCGGACGCGGGGCGGCGGTTGTTCCCACTGAAGCGCCGCCGCCCCGCGAGTTTCCGCAAAACGCGAAACTCAGAACTCCATCAGCCAGACGGCGTGCGCGGGCATGCGGTCGGAGTCCGAAAGCGGCCGCCACTTGAGACAGGCTTCGCCGTCCTCCACCACGGAAAGGCGCGTCGGCGCGGGGAAGTCATCAAGGTTCAACGCGGTCTCCGCGTCCGTCGTGTTTACAATCAGCGCGAGCCGCTGTCCATTTTCGCCCTTCGCGGCCATTGCGATCAGCGGCGCGTCGGCTTCGCAGGCAACCTGCGTACCGGCGCGGTACAGCGCGTTGAACGCGACGAAGGAATAATAGGTGGAAAACGGCTTCGCCGTGAGCGGGTTAAACAGGCCGCCGTAGACGGACACGCCGAAGCGCGCGTCATAATACATGCAGGCCTCCACGCCCGCGCGATGCATGCGCACGAACATCTCCGCAGCCTCGGCGGCGGCGCGGGCGGCGCCGCGCGCCTGAAACGTGGGGTTCCATTCGTTCATAATCATCGGCACGTTCATAAACCCGGCCGCGTCAAGGCGGCGGCGGCAGTAGTATGCCATGCGCTCCGTGTCCGCGGGGGACGCGTAGCTGTGCCACGAAAAGAAGTCCAGCGGGCATTTGTTTTCATCTACAAATTTCAGGAAGGCGTGGAAGAAATCCTCGAAGTATTGCTCGCGATTCGAGAAGCCTCGGCCCGCCAGACGGCTGACCTCAGCGTAGAAGCCGCAGGAAGCGTAGCCGCCGATTTGCAGGTTCGGAAAGCGCGCCTTCAGATATTTGGAGGCTGTGGCGTACAGGCGGAAATAATCCTCCATCGTGCCTGACCACATCTGGTTGTCGCGGTTTGGAATGTCGTTGTCCGGCTCGTTCCAGATTTCAAAATAACGCACGCCGAAATGGTGGCCGTTCGCCCAGCCCTCGTTCAGGTGGCGAATGATTCCCTCACACACGCGCGCCCACTTGTCGTAGTCCGCGGGCGGGAGGGTGACGTAGCGCCGCACGGCAAAGTAGTTTTCGATCGTCTCGCCCAGACGGAAAAAGGGCTCCGCGCCGTTTTCGATCAGCCCGGCCAGAAGCCTGTCCGTGAATTCGAACGCGTAGGCGTCCGGGTCGGCGGGGTCGCGCGAGAAATCGGGGAAGACGCAGGAGATATCGCAGTATACGCGGCCGCCGTAATTGCCGCCCACGTCGTGCAGGCGGGAAAAGGGGATGCCCGCTTCCTTCAGATAGTGGAACATGCGGTTGTCTATGCCGGTGATCGGCGGCTGCCCGACACCGTGCATGGGGCGCACGCGGCCGAGCGCGCGGTCAAAATCGATTTGAAGCCTCGCCATGGGAAACCTCCTTTTTTCTATTTGTATGGAATCAGTATAGCGCATCGGGCGCGGGAATACAAGAAGTTAACGCGAAAAAGGGTTGACAGAATCGAAATGCCGTGCTAATATATTACCACGTTAGCGAACTAAAGCAAAGGAGAATGACCGATATGAAAAAGTGGATGGCCTTGGCACTGACCCTGATTTTCCTGTTCTCGACGACCGCGCTGGCGGAGGACGACTCGCTCAAGCGCATGACGGACAGCGGCAAGCTGATTCTGGGACTGGACGACAGCTTCCCGCCGATGGGCTTCAACAACGAAAAGGGCGAAATCGTGGGCTTCGACATCGATCTGGCGACGGAGGTTTGCGCGCGGCTGGGCGTGGAGCTGGTGCTTCAGCCGATCGACTGGAGCGCGAAGGAAACGCTGCTTGAAAACGGCAACATCGACTGCATCTGGAACGGCATGTCCATCACGCCCGCCCGCGAGGAGAGCATGTGCATGACGCCCGCGTATCTCAACAACCGCATCGTCATTCTGACGAAGAAGGATTCCGGCATTCAGGAGGCGAAGGACTTGGCGGGCAAGTACGTGGCCGTGCAGAGCGGCTCGTTCGCCGAGGAGGTGCTGACGCTGGAGGAATACGGCTATTCGGAGCTGTTCGCCTCGATTGCCGAGGTTACGACCGAGGCGGATTACCTGTACGCGATCATGAACCTGCAAAGCGGCATGGTGGACGCGGTGCTGATCGACGAGGTTGTGGCGCAGTACAAGCTCACGCAGCTGGGCGACGACAGTCTGGTGTGCACCGGCAGCCTGTGCGACGATCTGTACGGCATCGGCTTCCGCAAGGCGGACGAGGCGCTGGAGAAGGCCGTGTACGACACGCTGATTGAAATGGCGAAGGACGGGAAGGCGGCTGAAATTTCTAACAAATGGTTCGGCGCCGACCTGATCACGGACGTGCTGCTGGCGAAATAAGCCGGAGAAAACGGGCGGGAGGCCGAACGAGGTCTCCCGCCGTAAACGGAGGAAAGAAGCTTGCTGTTCAACGTGTTTTCGGACGCCGAAAAATTCAGGGATCTTCTGAAGGTGATGCTCACCGGCATTCTGCCGACGGTGCGCATCTTTGGCTTTACCATCCTTCTGTCCATTCCGCTGGGCGTTCTGCTGGCGGCAGGGCGCGTGTCGAAGGTCAGAATCCTGCGCGCGCCGATTTCGGTGTATATTTATCTGATTCGCTCCACGCCGCTGATGCTTCAGCTGCTGTTCAGCTATTTTCTGCTTTCGCGGCTCGAGTGGTCGCCGGTTCTGCGGTTTCTGTTCGGAGACAAGCGCGACAGCTTTCCTATTCGCTGCATCATTTACATGTTCTCGCTGAACTACGCGGCGTATTTCGCCGAAATCTTCCGCGGCGGCATTCAGGCCGTGCCGCAGGGGCAGAGAGAAGCGGCCAAGGTGCTGGGCTATTCGCGCCTGCAATCGTTTTTCCGCGTGCAGCTGCCGCAGATTTTCAAAAACGTGATGCCCTCCCTGACCAACGAGTTTGTGACGCTGGTTAAGGATACCTCTATCGCCAAGGTGATTGCCGTGAGTCTGGACAACCGCACCATCCTGCACATTGCCGAAAAGCAGGTGAGCGGCATGGTGAGTCTGGATCCGTACATCATGGCGCTGGTGTTTTTCCTCATCTTCAACGGCGTGGTGGAGCAAACCTGCAAATGGATTGAACGCCGCATGAATTATTACCGTTAGGAGGGCGCGAGGCATGCTGACCGCTGAAAACATATACAAGAAATACGGCAATCTGGAGGTGCTGCGCGGCGTGTCGCTGACGGTGAACAAGGGCGACGTGGTGGCGCTGATCGGGCAGAGCGGCTCGGGCAAGAGCACGTTTCTGCGCTGCCTGAACCAGCTGGAGCGCGTCGACAGCGGCACGATTCGCATGGACGACCTTACGCTGTGCGAAATGGAAAACGGGAAGCTCCACTATGCAAAAGAATCCGTGCAGCGCGCGATTACGCTGAAAATGGGCATGGTGTTTCAGTCGTTTAACCTGTTTCCGCATATGTCCGTGCTTCAGAACCTCATCGACGCGCCGATGCACGTTTTAAAAATGAAGAAGGACGAGGCCGTCGCGCAGGCGCGGAAAATGCTTTCCAAGGTGGGCCTTGCCGACAGGGAGAACCAGTATCCCTACCAGCTCTCCGGCGGACAGGCGCAGCGCGTGGCCATCGCCCGGGCGCTGTGCATGAACCCGGAAATTCTGTGCTTCGACGAGCCGACCAGCGCGCTCGACCCGCTTCTGACCAAAGAAGTGCTCGCCGTCATGAAGGAGCTCGCCGCGGAACGCATGACGATGGTGGTCGTTACCCACGAAATGGACTTCGCGCGCGACGTGGCCGACCGCGTGGTCTTCATGGAAAACGGCGTTGTGGTGGAGGATAACCCGCCGGAGATCCTGTTCAGGTCTCAAAACCCGCGCACCCGCCGCTTTCTGGGGCTGGCGTGAAACGGGAAAAATTCGCGTGCGGGGGTTGACAGGGACGCGCGGATGGAGTATACTTTAATAAACTTTGTTGGGAGGTGTTGTGTGATGAGTGAAATGAATATGGTGAGGGATTCTTTGTAGTTACACACGCCGAAAAACAGGGATTGACGAAGCATTTGCATGCCCGGCACTCGCTGTCGGGTATTTTTATGCGCTTTTTTCGGCGGAGCAGAAGCGACCGAAGAAAGGGAGAATTCGAAGAAAAATGAATTGCAGACTGAGCCGATACGGCTATGAAGGGTATTTTGGAAAAGAGGAAACGACGGAATTTGTCGGACGCGTCGTAACGGCCTACATGGGACAGGCGCGCGTGGCAACGGAGGAAGGGGAGATCGAATGTACCTATGCGCCGGGCATCGGCGCGCCCGGGCATGAGGACGGCGTATGCGTCGGGGACTGGGTGCGGCTGGAACGCATTCCGGGCGGCATACGCGTGGCGGAGATTCTTCCGCGGAAAACGGTGCTGACCCGGCGGGCGTCGGGGATTGTGGAAATGGAGCAGCGGATTGCTTCAAACCTTGACCGGTTCATGATCGTGACCAGTCTGAACGCGGACTTCAACGTTTCCCGCATCGAGCGCTATCTCGCGGTGCTCCTGCCCGGCGGAGCGGAGCCGTTTATCGTTTTGAGTAAGGCCGATCTTGTGCCGGAGCGGGAGGAATACCTTTCCCGCGTGCGCGAGGCCGCGAACGGCGCCTCAGTGCTGTGCGTGAGCACGCGAACCGGAGAGGGTATGGACGAGCTTCGCGCGGCGCTTGAGAACCGCACGTGTGCGCTCATTGGCATGAGCGGCGTGGGCAAATCGTCCATCGTGAATTTCCTGTCCGGCGGGGAGAGGATGAAGGTCGGCGGCATCCGCGAGGAGGACAGCCGTGGTCGCCATACCACCTCGCACCGGGAGCTTTTTACGCTGGATGGAAACATTGTGCTGATTGATACACCCGGTATGCGCACAATGAGTCTGTGGGACGCGGGCGGCGTGGACGAGGTTTTCGCCGACGTTGCGGAATACGCCCGGCGCTGCCGCTTTCGCGATTGCAGCCATCGCATTGAACCCGGCTGCGCCGTGCGCGAAGCCGTGGAAGCCGGAATTCTTGATCCGCGTCGCGTGAAAAACTATCTGAAGCTCCAAGATGAGGAAGTACGCGCCGAAAAACGTCGCGGCGTAAAGGAGAAGAAAAAGGCGTTTCAGATGAAAGCGGAAAAGGAAATGCGCAGGAAGGGCATGAAGTAATGTCTGGCTGCATTATGTCAAGGATGGAGACGCTCAAAAAGAGAAAGCGGAGATTCCGTGCTGGATTCGCCGAAAGAGAGAGCATTCAATAGAACAGCCCCCGGGAGAGCGCGAGAGGGTGTGAACCCTCTCGCACCTCGTTCCCGAGGGGGCGTAGGGGAGCAGAGCGCCCCACGTCCGCGTCGCCGGAAACAAAGCCTTCAAAAGAATAACCTGCTTCGTCGTGAACCAAATTCTCGCCAGAATAGCCCATGGGAGAGCTCGAGAGGGT
>CAVERI010000076.1:0-12733 GCA_963618055.1 bacterium
GTCCGCGCCCAGCACGCGGTGGCAGGGGATGAGGATCGAGATGGGGTTATGTCCCACCGCGCAGGCATTCGATTCTATTGCTTTATATACTCCGCCAGACTGGACGCGACGCGCACCGGCGCGGCGTTCGGCGCGGTCTGATAAACGGCGCCGGTCTCATCCTGCCAGAGGACGACGCCGTCCATATGCGCCTGCTCGACGACGTACCAGCCCTGCCGCGCCTGCGGCGCGTACGTCCGCTCCTCCCGCGTCACATCCGCGACGCTCATATCCGCGAACGGACAGATGCCGACAATTTCATGCCCGCGCGCGATGCACGCGCCGACGGCCGAAAGAAATTCCCGATACTCCGGCGCAAAGGCAAGGGCAAGCTGCCCTTCCGCCTGTGCGATTTCCTCCGCGGAAGCGCCATGCGTGTTCTTCAGCAGGTTTTCCGCGGCAAGCTCCTTCCAGAAATCCATCATTTCAGTCGTGCTCCCTTCTACGGCAGAATCCCAGCGCTGGAAAGCGTTCGATTAATCATCTTCCTGAGCTGCGTCCATGCTTTCTCGTTGCCGGGCGTATGAACCTCCGAAAGCTCGCCGTTCAGATGCAGGATTCCATGATTGTCATGGTGCTGCGCCTTCGTCAGCAGCGCAAGCGGCGAATTCGTCTTCTGCCCGACGTGATGCCACTCGTATTTGACTCCGCTGGGATCGACCGGATTGTATCCTTTGGCCATCAATTCCAAATTCGTCATTCCGGTATGCGGATCAACGAAGTCAAAGTCGAATCCCTCCGGCAGCAGAACACGTTGGCCGTTCTCCAGTTTATACTCCATCAGCTTTGAATCCTTGTATATCTTATACTCATCCATCGACCGAAGGGCACGAAGGAACTCCAGCGAATACTTCTTCTCGCGCTGGATTCGCGCAGCGTCATCTAAGGAAATAGCCATTTTCCGACTCAGCTTGGAAAGATACGCCGTTTCCTTTGCGCCACCAAGAATCGAGCCGCCGATCGCGCCCCACTTGAAGCCCTCGCTTCCTTTGAGCAGACCTGCGTCAAAAGCCTTTTCAAGGTTTCCGGTTTGCAAATACGTCAGCACGCCCGCGGAAAGGAAGCCCATCGCGCCGCCCTTCATCGCAAGCGCCGTGCCCGTCTTCGCCGCGCAGGCAAAAATCAGGCTGACAGCCGGCGCGCCGGGCGCGGAAAGGACGGAAACCGTCACGCAGATCAGAATTACGCCCGTGCCGATGGCCACATTTTTCAGAACGCGCGTATAGGTATCGTCCTCATGCGCCTCAAAGGGCATTACGCCGGTTTCGTTGTGCTCGTCCAGCATGAAGACGTATCGCGTTCCCTCAAACTGCGCGTCCAGCTCCGCAATCGTATAACCAAAGAAGAGATTCACCTGCGAATTGTAGGCAAGCTCATCAAGGTATTCCTGCGAAATGTAAACGGCGCGCACGTCCTCAACCGCATAATCGCCGCCGTCCAGCGCGGTCAGCAGCCCGTCGTACAGCGCGTCCTCCATATAGGGCAGCAGGGATGGGTCGTTCATTCCCCGGAACTCCGGAACGTCCTCGGCCGCGGCGTGCGTGGGCAGGCATAGCATCAGCATGCACAGGGTCAGCAGGATGGAAAGTCCTCTTTTCAAAGCAGTGCACCTCCGTTACTTCAGTCGATCCGCGGAAAAGCCATTTTCGATGGCCTCCTGCAGCTGGGCTTCCGTGCCGACGAAAATCGTCTTCACCGTGGATTCGCCCGTGTAGCGATTGCGGACGGAGATCGTGTAAATGCCCTCCGACGTGTAGCGGTCGCCGTCCTTCGCCGGGCGGTTGAAGCGCACGTCCTCGATCGTTCCCGCCGCGCCCTTCGTAATAACCGAGTATTTCACATCGATGTCCAGATAACGGGAGCGCGCCAGATCAAGGGAGAAGCCGTTTTCCGTGACGGACGTATTCTGAAGCTCCGCGCCGGTCTGCACGTCGAAGGGGAAGACCATGCAATTTCCGTTTCGAACGGAGAAGCGCAGGAAGATTCGGTAATTGCCATATTTATTGGTAAGGTGCAGAAGGTTGCCGTCATAGACCTCGTAGTCCAGCGCAACCTCATAATCGCCCTCCTCGCGCAGCACGATTTTCGTATCCGCGCCGCTGGTTCCCTTGGCGAGCACGTAGTCCGTGTAAATCTGCGGGTCGTTCTTGCGGTTCTGGTAGTCCGTGTGGCGGACAATCAGCGCGCCGCGCCCAAAGTTCGTTTTCGGTACGCCGAAGTACTGGTCGTATCCGTCGCTGTCTGCGCAGATCGACAGGTCGGCGCTGCCGTTGAGCGCGTCGATGTTCTGCTCCAGATCAAACCACAGCGTGACGGAATCGCCCAGCGTTTTGACGAACACCGGCGACTCCGTTCCCTCGTCGGCAACCCTCGTGAAGCCGCTGACGAAGAACCGCCCCAGCCGCCAGCCGAAGTGCTTGTCGCTGCCCTTGATCGTCCCCGCCTTTGAATATCCGGTATCCGTTCCCGCGTTGACGGCCTCCGCGTCAAAATAGTACACGGAGATACCAAGCTTCTGATAGCATTCCTTCAGGCGCGCCATGCTGTCCTCATACTGACCGGCCTTTTCGAACAGCTGCGCCGCGGCCTCGTATTCGCCGGACTCCTGACGGTCGACGGCCATGGCATAGCGCGCGGCTCTGCCAAGACGGAAGCTGTCCTCATAGCCTCCGAGCGCCTCAAAGAGAACCAGCGCCTCGTCGGGCGCGTCCGCTTCCAGCGCCGCGCAGGCCTGCTGATATCGGCACCGCCGCGCGGATTCCTCGCTGCCGTAAAGGCTTCCCAGCGCTTCATAAAGCTCCGCGGCCTGCGCGTACGCGCCGTCGGTCTCATATTGCGCAGCAAGGGTGTACTGCTCATACGGAAAAAGGGAGCGGTCAACCGTCAGATCAACCCAAATCGCGGGTCGGATTCCGATGGCGTCCTCAACGTCCTTCGAGCGAACGTCCCGAACGACGCCGATGTAGGCCGCTTCGTCCGGCTCTTCGCCGGGCGAACGCAGCCACCAATCGGTTTCGTCGTAGCCAATCGTGGTGATGCCGAGGAACTTCGCGCCCTGCGCACGGGCATACTCGGTGCCGGTCGTTTTACGCGCGTCCTTCTCAAGGAAGGCGTTCATAACCTCCTGCCAGCTGGGCAGGAAGACCCGATCAACCGTATCCTCGGCCGCGTGCCGCGCCCATTCCGGATTCTGCGTGGTCTCGTCGTTTTTTACGGTCGTTTCAAGGATGACAAGCCGTTCCTCATCTGTAAACGCGGCCTGTAAAAACGAATCGTTCAGCCAGCGGCGAAGGCTGCATGCCGCCCAAGAGGTATCCGCCGCTTCGTCGTTATACGCCCGGCAATCCAGCGCGTACCGGCTGAGAAGCAGCGCCTGTCCGTCGGTCACGTCCAGAACCATCCACTCGATGGGTTCGCTTCCGTTTTCCGGGTTGTTGTCCTGCTCATAATGTCCCAGAAAAACGCGGCCGCCCGTCTCCGGTGCCTGCGCGATTTTTTCCTCGCCCAGCGCCGCCGAGGACAGCAGGAACAGTCCCGCCAGAATCAGAAGTACCACCCTTTTCACGACGATTCCTCCTCCGCTTTCGTATGCGGCCGGATACAGGGCATTCCTTCATGAAAACGCCCCGATGCCGCATTTTTCCATGTCTGTTAAACAGTATAACACATGGCGCGGCTTGTGTCACTAAAATTCTGCACATTTTCGGGCGAAAAGTAAAAAGTGCAATCAAACGCCGCCGAGCGGGTGGTCGTTTTCTTCCTCGAAAACGCGAAGCGTCAGATGCGCCGCTCCAGCCGAAGCAATGCCTGCTTGCGTTCGATTCCTCCGGCGTAGCCGGTCAGGGAGCCGTCCGCGCCCAGCACGCGGTGGCAGGGGATGAGGATTGAGATTGGGTTATGCCCCACCGCGCCGCCGACGGCCTGCGCGCCGCCGGGCATATCGAGGGCGCGCGCAAGCGCGCCGTAGGTGGCGGCAGCGCCGTATGGGATGTTCAGAAGCTGCTCCCATACCCTTTTGCGGAACGGCGTTCCGAGGGGCTGCAGCGGCAGATCGCGGGGATCCGGGCGGCGGCCATCAAAATACGCGTCCACCCACCGGGCGGCTTCGCGCAGAAGCACGGAATCGGGATTTTCCGTTCGCTCGCCCTTCAGCGTCGCGAATTCGTATTTCTGCCCCCGGAACCACAGGCCGATCAGCGCGTTTTCCCGCGCGGCCAGCACAATCTCGCCCAGCGGCGTTTGGTGCGAAAGCGTTTCTGTCATGGCGGCGTTCTCCTTTCCTCCCCTGAAAACAAAAATTGAAAACAAAAATCCCGGTCTGCAAGGCCGGGAAGGGACGTCAGCGGTTCTTCACCGCGTTTTTCAGGAATTCCGCCGCCTCGTCGTCCAGACGAAGAAGCAGGGTCTTGCTCGCGCCGTCCTTTCGGAGGGTTACGGCTGTCACAGGGCCGTCCTTATCGCGGCGGGCATAGGCGCGCTTCACGCTCGCGTCGGGATTGCGGCGGCGCGCTTCCTCCGCGCTGCCCACATACGCGATTTCGCGCAGCAGCACCTGCTCGTAAAACCGGGGATTCCGCAGGTAGATGCGGGAGATGATCAGCTTCACGCCGTCGATGTCATAGCGATACACCAGCCCGAAGCGCTGAAACACCAGCCCCAGCAGCGCCACGCAGAACACCCAGAACAGGATGGACGCATAGACAAACGGCAGTCCCACCGCCAGAAGCCCGCCCAGCAGCAGGTTCATGAGAAACACCGCCGCCACAAGCCCGAGAATCAGCAGAACGCCGCAGCCGGGCTTCAGGCGGTTTTTGCCGGAAAAGCGGGTAAGCGTCACGAAACCGCCTCCCCGGACGGCGCGAGCGCGTCGAACATCGCGGAAAGCACCTCAAAGCTCGTTTCCTGATTTTTGCTCATGATGACCACGGCGGCGTACTTGTCCTTCATGTTCAGCGCGCCGCGCTCGGCGAAGCCCGTGAGCGTGGAGACATCCAGCGCGTAGGGACGCGGCTCCTCGGATGCTGCGTTCTCGTCCTCGCTCGCGTCCTCGTCCGCCTGATTCGCGCCGGGAACGGCATAGAGCACCTTCACCTCGGGATGCCTGCGCGTGAAGTCCTCAAAGCCCTCGAACGTATCCAGCGGCACGCAGTAGTTCTGGTCGATCAGCTCGTTCATCATCGTTTCGCTTTCGATGAAAATATCGTTGTCCCCGGCGTACACCTGCACCATATAGACCTGCGCGCCCTCGTAATCGGAGGCGCCGTCCCCGCCGTAGGTGATGGAGAGGAACTGAACCTCCTCCAGCGTGTCGTCATAGGCCTGCCCGGCCTTCAGGAGCGTGGGCACGATTTCGTCCAGCTTTTCGGGCGCGGTATAGCTGTCAACCAGCGCGATTTGCACCGCGCGCTCGTTGGGCACCTGATAGCGCGTGACGGAATAAAGCAGGCTGGCGGCTCCCAGCGCAAGCAGGATTCCGATGATATAGGCTTTTTTCGCGTAGGAGAAATGATCCTTCCACTTTTGACGGGTAATTCGGGTGTTTGGCATAGAATTCACGCTCCGCCTTTTCAATCATGCTTCTTCTATTATAACGCGCTGAAGCCGGATTGACAAGCGGAGCGTTGAAACGAAATTATGTCGATGAAGTGAAGAAATTCCCGGTCAGCTTGCGCTCACCGCGGCCTTAATCGCCGCCTGATGCAGCGGGCACACGGCGTTCCCGCCATGCGTGCGGCTGTTCACAAAGTGAATGCAGAAATGGCCGTTGTAATTGTTGCTGGTGATGGAGCCCTCGCCGTGCGCCATGCAGTTCATCGAGGCCGCGTAGCGCTTGCCGCCGATCGACACCCAGATGGCCCGGCGGGTCCACGTCTGATAGTCGCTGCCGCACGCCTTCTTCATGGCGCGGGTATCCTCGTCGGTCTTCGGCTGCACGTCGGCATGATTGGTTCCGCCGCCGCGGTAGACCTTCCACGTGATGCCGGTCTTCACGTCCGTCACGATGGCCGAGCCGCCGCGCGGGAACAGCGACTGAATATTGCTCGTCCACCAGTCCAGCGCAACGGCCTTGCCGCTGGCGCATTTGGCGGTGGAGTAGCCGTCGTACTTCTTCGTGTCCAGATCGCTCTTTTTTATAAAGCCGTACTGGCTGCCGCTTTTTACGCGGCACCACGTCTGGTCGTCAAACATGGCGACGACCGTCAGCTTTGTGTTCATGCTCTTCAGCGTGCCCTTCAGATCCGCGGATGTGGACGGCTGCTTGTAGACCTTCACATTGGCGGACTGCGTGTATACGGTGATGTTGAGCGTGTTCGGGTTCTTCGCCGTCAGCGAGCTTTTCTTGCAGAAGCCGACCTTGCTGCCGTTTATAATGCGCGCCCAGTCGCCGCTTAGCGCCTCCAGCTTTACCGAGCTGCCATAGGCCATGACCGCAAGCTTCTTCGAGGAGGTGTCGTTGGACTGGTATACCGCCATGGAAGCGACGTTTACATACATCGTTTTTGTGGTCTTTTTCACGTTCGCGGCCTTCATGTAGCCGGTTTTGCCGTTCATGGTGACGCGCGCCCAGCCGTTTTTGGTGGCGTCCACGGTCAGCACGGTGTTTGCATTGACCTTGCCCAGCTCCTTGGAGGTGGTGTCCGCCTTGGCGTATACCATGGATTGCTTCGTGACCTTCGCCACCCAGTCCGTCGCATAGGCAGGCAGACTGCACGCAAGCAGAAACAGCGCCAGACAGGACGCCAACCATCGTTTTAAGTTCAAAGATTTCGCCCTCTTTTCAACATATTTCTGTTTGATTACAGTATAATGCGCCGGGGCGAATAAATCAAGCCCTTTCCTTCCGAAATCTGGAACTTTTTTGTGTTTTTCGGGCAAAACAGGACAAGAAATTGACAAAAAAGGGAACCCATTCCGGATTCCCTCGCGCGCGCCCGGCGGGATTCGAACCCACGGTCTTTCGAGTCGGAGTCGAACACTCTATCCACTGAGCTACGGGCGCACAACATATTTATTATACCCCATTTCCCTCCGGAATGCAACCCCGGATCATGTTGTATTTTGGTTTCCCGCCAGAACTTCAGTGGTAGGCTCTCGCGGTTTCCTGATAGGTTTTTGTGATTTCCTGCAAAATATCCATGTGCGTGAAATCGTCCTTATAGATCAGCCGCGTTTCGCGCACCATGCTCAGGTTTTCAATCGGCAGCGCGGCGATTTTGCCCTTGCGCAGCTCATCCATGCAGGCGCTCTTGGGCAGGATGGACACGCCCAGATTTTTGCGCACCAGATCCTTGATGGTGGCGATATTGTCCACCTCCAAGGTCACGTCGAAATTGTCGATGCTGTCGCCGATGCTTTGCAGGGTGCTTTCGAACAGCGTGCGCGTGGCGGACGTAGGCAGCCGCAGGATCATGCGCTCGCGCTTGAGCTCGCTCAGCGTAACCATGGCATTTTTCGAAAGCGGGTTTTCGTTGGACATGGCGCACACCAGATAGTCGGTGTCCAGCATCAGCGAGCGCATGCCGCCCCGGTGCTGCCCGCCCTCCACGATGGCCAGATCAATCTCGTAGCTGTCCAGCATATCATAAAGATTTTTTATTGTATCAGTGAGAATTGTCATGGTAAGGCGGTTGTCCGTGCCGGAGCATTTGGCCAGCGCCTCGGTGGTCAGGTTGCTTTCGGAGGTGTGCGTGATGCCGACGCGCAGGCGGGCGGCGCGCTTGTCCTGCCCGGCCAGCTCCTCGCGCAGCTTCGCGCTCAGCGCCTTGAAGCGGCGGGCGTAGCGCACGGCGATTTCGCCCTCCGGCGTAAGCCGAAGCGCGCCTTTTCCGCGCGCGAACAGCGTCGCGCCCAGCTGCTGCTCGAGCAGGGCGATATGACGGCTGACGGCCGGCTGCGTCAGCGACAGCGCCTCGGCGGCGCGGGTGAAATTCTGGTATTCCGAAACGGCCAGCAGCGTTTCCAGCTTTACGTCCAGCATAGGCCCTCCATAAGCAAAATTTATCGATAGCAAAAATAAAATAATTTGATTTTATTTTAAATCAGTATATCATAGGATTCACTCATCCGCAAGAGAAGGGAGGCTGAATCGATGGATTTGTCGGGAATTTATCAAAACGCGTCGCCGGTCGCGGCGGTGATCATATCCGTGGCGGTCATGCTGTTCGCGGGCTTCGCCATGACGCGCGTTACCAACCTTCTGCGCCTGCCGAACGTGACAGCGTACATCGTGGCGGGCATCCTGCTGGGGCCGTTCTGCCTGCATCTGGTGCCCGACAACGTGATCGAGGGAATGGATTTCCTCTCCGACATTGCACTGGCGTTTATCGCGTTTTCGACGGGCGAATTTTTCAAGCTTGAAACGCTGAAGCGAAACGGCATGCGGGTCGTGATCGTCACGGTTGCGGAGGCGCTGATGGCCTCCGTGTTCGTATTTATCATGGCTTACTTTATTCTGGGCATTGATCTGGCCTTTTCCATCGTGCTGGCGGCGCTGGCCTCGGCCACCGCGCCCGCGTCCACGATGATGACCATCCGCCAGACCGGCGCGCGGGGCGATTTCGTCGACACGCTTTTGCAGGTGGTCGCGCTGGATGACGTGGTGGGTCTGATCGCCTATTCCATCGCCATTGCCGTGGCGCTGGCCTCGGCGATGGGACACATGAGCGCCGCGCACATTGCCCGGCCCATTGCGCTCAATCTGGCCGCGCTGGTTCTGGGCGGCGTGTTCGGCGGGGTTCTCAAAATGTTTATCACCCGCAAGCGCTCTACCGACAACCGGCTGATTATCTCCATTGCGCTGCTGTTCACCTTCTGCGGCCTGTGCGCGCTGGTGGACGTATCGCCGCTGTTGGGCTGCATGGCGATGGGCACGGTGTACGCGAACATCAGCGGCGACGACAAGCTGTTTAAGCAGCTCAATTACTTCAGCCCGCCCATCCTGCTTTTGTTCTTCGTGCGCTCCGGCCTTTCGTTCCGGCTGGATTCGCTGGTATCCGCCTCCGGCGCCGTGGGGAAAACGCCGCTGCTCGTCGTGGGCGTGAGCTATTTCTTCGTGCGCATCTTAGGCAAGTACGCGGGCGCGTTCCTCGGCTGCTGGGCAGTGAAGAAGGATAAGCGGGTGCGCAGCTATCTGGGTCTGGCGCTGATTCCGCAGGCGGGCGTGGCCATCGGCCTCGCGGCGCTGGGCGCGCGCACGCTGGGCGGGCAGGAGGGCGAGGCGCTGGAAACGATCATCCTCGCGTCAAGCGTTTTATATGAGCTGATCGGCCCGGCCTGCGCCAAGCTGTCACTGTACCTGTCCCATTCGTATTCCGTCGACGGACAGGCGGACGAAGCGCCCGCGCCGGAGGAGCCCGCGCTTTCGCCGGTCGACCGGCTTGTTCGGGAAATTCAGCAGATTCAGGCGTCGCTGCCGCCGCGCGTGTCCCCGCCGAGCGAGGAGGAAGCCGCGTTCACCGAGGCGGCGGAGGAGCAATACGACGCCATTGGAAGCATCAATCGCCGCCACAGATTCGGAAGGAGGTTCTGATTCATGACATCCGCATACACCGACGCAATCGCCCGCCTGCTTGGCGAATGGTCAACCACCGTAAACGCCTGTTCCATCCTGTTCCGCGTAGCGCTTTCGGTGCTCCTCGCCGCGATTATCGGCTGGGAGCGCTCCAGCAAGCGCCATTCGGCGGGACTTCGAACGTTCATCCTCGTGTCGCTGGCGTCCACGACCGCCATGCTGATCGACCTGAGCCTGATGAGCACGGCCAAGCTGAGCCTTGCCGCCATCTCCGCGGCCACCGTCGTGGGCGGCGCGATGATCAGCGGCAACTCCATCCTGTTCAACTCCAAAAGCCAGATTCGCGGCCTTACCACGTCCGCCGGGCTGTGGGCAAGCGGCCTGATCGGCCTTGCCGCCGGCGCGGGCTATTACACGCTCACGGTCGTGGCGTTTCTGGCGCTTCTGTGCATCATCTCGCTGTTCCCGTCGCTGGAGAAATACCTGAAGGATCACTCCAACCATTTCGAGGTGCACCTTGAGCTCAAGAATCGCGCGAATTTGCAGGACTTTGTGACCACCGTGCGCAGGCTGGACATTCGCATCGACGACATCGAGCTGAACCCCGCCTACGCGAACTCCGGCCTGAGCGTGTACTCCATTTCGCTGTCCATCAACAACGAGACGCTGAAAAAGTACCGCAGCCACGCCGAGATCATTGAGGCGCTGAAGTCGCTGGACTACATATCGCACATTGAGGAAATGAACTGATCAACGCAAAGGGGCGCTCCCGTTTCAGAAAAAATGAAGCGGGAGCGCCTTTTTCCTTTTTACTTTTTAGAGAAGCATTCGTTTCAGCTCCGCCTGTGCGCGTTCGAGCAGGCGCTCGGGCTCGTCGCCCCATGCCGCGTCCTCGCTGATGTAGACCTCCGGGCGCGTTTGTATGGCGAGCGCCTGCCGCGCCATGAAGGCGGCGCCGGCAGCTTCGCCGTCACTCAAAAGCAGGCGCGCCATTTCAAAATACGGCTCCCGCAGCCACGGCGCCTCGGCAATGGCTCGAAACAGCGCCGCGCGCGCTTCCCTTCGTTCGCCCAGATGGACGTGGGCGCGCGCGATAAAGCGGCAGGAGGCGCAGCGCTCCTCGCGCCACGTCGCGCCGGGCATGCTCAGGTGCAGCGTGAGCCTTTCAATACATTTGCGCCATTCATGGTGGAACATATATTCCCGCCCCAGATAGTGCGCCGTGCGCGCGTCGTCCGGGTTTTCCAGCACGGAAAGTTCCAGAAGCGGCAGGTATTGCGCCCGCGATTTCGCGGGGTCGGGACGGTGGTTCAGCTGCACGCCCTGAAGCACCACGACCTCGCCGGCCGTTTCGCCTCGCCCATCCTCGCGCGCCAGCACCTCGTGCACGGGGTAAATCCATTTGTAGCCGTTTCGGGCGTGAATTTTGTCCGGCCACAGCACGGTGCCCTCGCTGCCGTCGGGGTTGAAGCTCCAAGTGTAGCGGTAGCGCCCTCGCTGCGCGCCGGGACGCCATTGCGCCTCCAGCGCCGCGCGCCAGCCGGGCGCGAATTCCTCGTCCAGATCCGTGCAGACGCAGACGTCCGCGTCCGCCGGAATCCATTTCATCGATTCGTTTCGCGCCGCGTCGAAGCGCCACGGTGTAATCACCTTTTCCGCGACGGAAACACCCTGCGCCCGCAGCGCCTCGACGGTTCCGTCGGTGGAGCCGGTATCAAGCACGACAATGTCGTCCGCCTCGCGCATCGACCGCACCCAGCGCTCGACGAATTGCCGCTCGTTTTTGCAAATCGCGTATACGCAGATTTTCATACCGCCGTTTTCCTCCCCTTCAAACGGGCGGGAGACGCGGCTCCCGCCCTGCGGCTTCGTATTTTCATAAAAAGAAACCCATGCCTACGATACGCGCATGGCCGTCAGATTTCCGGCAATGCCCGCGGACGCGCCGCTGGCGGCATTGAAGCGGACGGCGTGGCCGGAGCGGTTGCGCAACACGAAGGTGTCGCCCGCGCGCGCGTCCAGAAGCGCCGTGCCGACGATGACCGCGTCGGGGTTTCCGGTCACGGTGTGCGCGCCGGAAAGCGCGTACTGGTCAGCTCCCGCGCTGTCCTCCAGCGCCACGACGACGTTGGTATCGGCCTCGTTCTCATTTCGGAGAAGCAGCGACCAGCTGAACAGATACAGACCGTCGGTTTGAATCGTAACCGCGCCGGTATCTGAAGCGTATTCCACGCCCGTGCCGACGGGCGCGGAGAACATTTGCGTGGAGAGAACGTCGCCGTCGTTGTGCACGGTATCATCCGAGGCCTTTCGCGCCGTCACCGCGGCGCGGACGACGGCTCCCTCAGGGCCGGTCGGCCCGGTCGCGCCCGTCGCGCCGGTCGGCCCAGTAGGCCCGGTCGGGCCAGTATCGCCCGTCGCACCGACTTCACCCGCAGGCCCAGTCGGCCCTGTTTCACCCGTCGCGCCCGTAGCGCCAATCGCGCCCGCAGGGCCGGTCGGGCCAGTCGGCCCGGTTTCGCCCGTAGCGCCCGTAGCGCCGATCTCGCCCGCGGGGCCAGTCGGGCCAGTCGGCCCGGTTTCGCCCGTCGCGCCTGTCGCGCCTGTCGCGCCCGTCGCGCCAACCGCGCCCGCGGGGCCAGTCGGGCCGGTCGGCCCGGTTTCGCCCGTCGCGCCCGTCGCGCCGATCTCGCCCGCGGGGCCGGTCGGGCCGGTGGGGCCCGTTTCGCCCGTCGCGCCAGTAGCGCCCGTAGCGCCGACCGCGCCCGCAGGGCCGGTGGGGCCAGTCGGCCCGGTTTCACCCGTTGCTCCCGCAGCGCCCGTCGCGCCAGTTGCGCCAACCGCGCCCGCAGGGCCGGTGGGGCCGGTCGGCCCGGTTTCACCCGTCGCGCCCGCAGCGCCGGTAGCGCCGACCGCGCCCGCGGGGCCGGTCGGGCCAGTCGGCCCGGTTTCGCCCGTCGCGCCCGTAGCGCCCGTAGCGCCGACCGCGCCCGCGGGGCCAGTCGGGCCAGTCGGCCCGGTTTCGCCCGTCGCGCCAGTAGCGCCCGTAGCGCCAACCGCTCCCGCGGGGCCGGTCGGCCCGGTCGGCCCGGTTTCGCCCGTTGCTCCCGTAGCGCCCGTCGCGCCAATCGCGCCCGTGGGGCCGGTCGGGCCAGTCGGCCCGGTTTCGCCCGTCGCTCCCGT
>CAVERI010000077.1:0-12594 GCA_963618055.1 bacterium
GGCGCGAAGACGGGCTTTCCAATGGGGCGGCGGTGTGGTATAATTGGGGAAAGCGTTTACGAAAGAGGAGCGGTGAAGGATGAGGATTTCAAAGGCCGACGCTCGGACGTGGTTTGAGTTTTTTGCGTCTCTGCCGGAGTATGAGGAGCTTTCTCCGCGGCAGGAGGAGCTTGTCTGGGCGGCGCTCAAACAGATTGAGGAGGCTGTGGAGGCGGAGCAGCGCCGTCTGATCGGGGAGATTCCCGGCGTGGACTCGCTGGACGGGCGCACGCTGTTTGTGGGCCCGCGGGAGAAGTTTTCGGCGGGCTGTCGTTCGTGCCTGATGGGCACGGGGCTGAGCGCCATCCGCAAGACGAACCGCTGCAACGTGCAGTGCCGGTTCTGCTACAACTATGGCGAGCTGGACTGTCAGCCGCCCATCGGCGAGGGCATGTGGGAAATCGGCGGGGCGAAGTATGCCGAGGAGGACATTCCCCTGCTTCTGCGCGCGTCCAATCGGCCGACGGGCGTTTCGTATGTGTATCTGGAGCCGTTCATGGAGATTGAGAAGTATTACGGCATCATTCGGATTTTCCGGGACGCGGGCATCCATCAGCACCTGTACACAAACGGCACGCTGGCCACGGAGGAAAACCTGCGCGCGCTGGGCGAGGCGGGGCTGGACGAGCTCCGGTTCAATCTGGGCGCGTCGGGCACGGCCGACCGCGTGATTGAGAATATTCGGTTGGCGAAGAGGTACATTCCCTCGGTGGGCATCGAAACGCCGATGACGCCGGAGTATTTCGCGGCGTTCCACAAAAAGAAGGCGGCGATTCTGGACACCGGCGTGGACTTCATGAACTGCGCCGAGCTGCACCTGAATCCCAACAATCTGGGGAATTATCTGGGCGAGAGCCTGTATATGACGCGCCACGGCTATCTTTCGCCGGTGTTCAGCCGAAGGCTTACGCTGAAGCTGATGCGCGAGGCGGCGGAGGAGCAGTGGCCGGTGCTGGTGCACGACTGCTGCAACATGACCAAGTTCGCCCGCGACATCAACCTGCGCGCCAAGGAGGGCGGCTGGTTCGGCGCGACGAGCTACGGCATGGAGTTCCCGCGGCTGCCGTATGAGGCGTTTCTGCCGATTCTGAACGACCCGGAATTCCATTTTCTGAAGGAGGAGCCGCTGCCGGAGGGCTACCGTCCCGGCGATTTGACGTTCTAAGAAGGGCGCGGCGTCCTGTTCAGCTCTTGAGATTCTCATGAAGCACGAAAGAGGCCTTCTTCCGTTTCAGATTTCAAAACGGAAGAAGGCCTCTTATGTTTCGGTGCGAATGTCTTATATATTCTTCACTTTTGCCAACAACATAAGAAAAACGGAAGACGGATTTATACTTTTGAGGCCTGAATGGGCGTAATCTCTTATGTTATTCAAATAACGTAAGAAAAAGGCGAGAAATGTCTTATGTTTTGTCTTTACTTTTTGCGGATTCCGTGATACCATAGGAGCGTGGAGGGATGTCGCATGATTGAAAGAGAGCTTATGGAGCTGATTCAGCAGATACAGACGCGGGGCTGCGAGGAGCAGACAACGGAGGTAAAATCCGCGCACGGCGGCTGTCCCGAGAAGCTGTATGATACGATTTCCGCCTTTTCAAACCAGAACAGCGGGGGTGTGTTTGTGTTCGGGCTGGATGAAAAGGCGGGCTTTCGGAAGCTGGGCGTTTATGACGCGCAGGATCTTCAGAAAAAGGTCATGGAATACTGCGAGCAGATGACGCCTGTTGTCCGTCCTGTGTTTACGGTGTGCGACGAGGACGGCATGGTCTTTGTGTCGGCGGAGATTCCGCCGGTAGACATGGCGGATCGGCCGTGCTTTAAAACGGCGAAGGGCAGGCTTCAGGGCGCCTATATCCGCGTGGGAGACGCGGACAAGCCGATGACGGAGTACGAGGTATACAGCTATGAGGCATTCCGGAGGAAGTACCGGGATGATATTCGCGCGGCGGAAGGGGTTTCGATCAACTCGCTGGACGAGGCGAAGGTGGAAAGCTATTTGGCGCGGAAGCGCAGCGAGCGGCCGAATCTGGCGGTGCTGCCGATCGAGCAGCAATATGAGCTGACGGGCGTTATGAGGGACGGCAGGGTCACCATGATGGCGCTTCTGCTGTTCGGCGTGTATCCGCAGGCGTATTATCCGCAGCTGAGCATAATCGCCAGCAGTGTGCCGGGTCGGGAAATCGGAGCACTAAACCCTGAGGGGAACCGTTTTCTGGATTCGAAGCGCATAGAGGGTACGCTGACCGACATGCTGGAAGGGGCGCTGGCCTTTGTTCGCACCAATATGCGAACGGCGATTAAAATCGACCCGCAAACCGGGGAGCGGGGGGACGTGCCGCAGTATCCCCTTGTCGCGGTTCGCGAAGCCGTGCTGAACGCGCTTGTGCACCGGGACTACAGCTTTCATACGGAGGGGATGCCGATTCAGCTTACCATGTATGAGGATCGAATGGAGATCATCAATCCCGGCGGGCTGTACGGCCGCCTGACGGTGGATCAGCTGGGGCAGACGCAGCCGGACACGAGAAACCCGGCGCTGGTCACGGCGATGGAAACGCTGGGAAAGACGGAAAACCGCTATTCCGGCATTCCGACCATTCGCTATGTCATGAAGGAAAAAGGGCTTCCCGCGCCCGTGTTTTCGGACGCGCGTGGAATGTTTAGGGTTGTTTTGTACAATCATTCGGAGGAAGCGCGGAAGGGCGCTTCGGGAAAGACGAAAATCGCGGATGAAAAGGGTCTGCTTGCGTTCTGCCGCACGCCTCGCACGCGGGAGGAAATTCTCAAGCATATCGATCTTGCTTCCGGCCAGTACGCGTTCAGGCGGTATCTGGCGCCGCTGCTTCAGGCGGGCGCGATTCGCATGACGAAGCCGGAGGCGCCGCGCTGCCGGGATCAACGGTATGTGACGGCCGAATAGCCGAATAAAAGAAAACCCGCTGCGCGCGTTTTGGAGGAACGCGCGCCGCGGGAATGTAGGAGGCGCCGCGGGGCAGGGTTAGTTGCCTGCGCCGGAGGACGTGGTATATTTGATTTCGCCGGGCATGATCATGCCCTCGGCGCGGGCGTATTGCTCGATTCCCGCGTCGCTGCGCGCGTAGTCAAGGTCGCTCTTCAGGGAGAGCACGCGCTCGCTCAGCGCCTGCTTCTGCGCAAGAAGCGCCTCCTCCTGCGCCTTCAGCTGAAAGCTGCGATTGTCCAGAATCAGGTACAGGGGCGTGAAAACGAGCAGGAACGCGAGAAACAGGAGAACCCAGAAGCGCGGCTTGACGGTAAAGCCTTTTTTCTTCGCGGCATTCTTTTCGAACATGATGGTCATCCTTTCAAGCGGACGCGGGATATTTCCTTGAGACACTTCTTATAAATTCGACCGAAGTCTCTTTTTTCCTGCTTCACTTGCAAAAGAAATGAAATATTTCTTTAAAAACATGCTTTTGCATGAATTTGGAAAGCTGTTTTTGAAGAAAACTCACAACCCAATCGAGCGCGGGCTGGAGGCCGAAGCGATAGAGCGCCGCGCCGCAGGCGGCGCCGAGCAGCGCGTACAGCCGCACGTCCAGCCGGGTGGCGAGAAACAGGAAGCCGCCGGTGAGCAGAAGCGCGCCGACGGCGAAGAGCGCGTCGAGCAGCGCCGTCAGTACGCCGCCCGCCATCGTAAGGCGGCGAACGCGCCGCAGCACGCCGTACCACGCGCCGACCAGCGCGCCGCACACGAGCATCGCCAGAAACACATAGGCCTGCCCGTCCGTGTAAAACAGCATGATTCAGCGAAGGATGCGCTTTAGCGCGCCCTTCTTTGCCGGGCGTTCGTCGTAGGCAATCGAATCGACCCGGCCCGTGGCCACCAGCCGCCCATCCTCAAGGTTCAGCGATTCCACGTGAAGCCCCTGCCCGGTGACGGTGATCGTTCCGCCGGATGTCGCCGCGACGATCGTCTGCTCGCTGAACAGCTCTACATCCGAAACGCCCGTCAGAATCGCCCTTGCCCGGTTTTCCAGCGTCAGCCCGTGCGGACGAGCCTCCACCGCCGTCGTCGCGTCCTTCATAAAGCATCCCTCCCCGCCAAAGGATATTCGGGGGAGGAATGTTTATTCCAAACAAGCGGCGGGGGAGCTTGCTCCTCCGCCGCTTCTACCCTCTCCCCCTATGGGAAGCGGGTGCGATTTTGATGGGAGGTTCGAGAGAACCGCGGTTCTCTCGAACTCTCCTTGGGTTGGGCTGCATCAGCCCGAAAGGCATTCAGGGAATTATTCCTTGCCGGCGAGCTTCTTGTACATGGCAAGACGCTTCGCGGACTCATGCTCAGCTCTGTCGAACAGCGTCTCGGCCTCGGCCGGGAACTGACGGATCAGGGACGCGTAGCGGTTTTCGCCCTTGATGAAGTCCTGATAGCTGGCGGTCGGATCCTTGGAATCCACGGTCAGCGGCACCTCGTTGTCCGGATTGTAGCGGTACAGCTGCCAGTATCCGGCTTCGACGGCCTTCTTGATCTCCATCTGCGCCTGATTCATCTTGATACCATGGTTGATGCAGGGCGCGTAGGCAATGATCAGGGACGGGCCATGGTACGCTTCGGCTTCGTTGACGGCCTTGAGCAGCTGGTTCATATCCGCGCCCATGGCGACCTGCGCCACGTACACATAGCCGTAGGACATGGCCATCAGGCCGAGATCCTTCTTCTTGGTGCGCTTGCCGGCGGCAGCGAACTTGGCGACCGCGCCGGTCGGGGAGGACTTGGAGGCCTGTCCGCCGGTGTTGGAATACACCTCGGTGTCGAGCACGAGCACGTTGACGTCCTGATCCTGTGCGAGCACGTGATCGAGTCCGCCGTAGCCGATGTCGTAGGCCCAGCCGTCGCCGCCGAAGATCCACACGGACTTCTTGACGAGCAGATCCTTATCCTTCAGCACCTCGCGGGCGAGCGTGCAGGCCTCGCAGGTGCAAACCTTGCCGTTGGCCAGCCACTCGGCCTCCCACTGGGTGCCGGTCAGGTCGACGTCGATACCGTCTTCGCAGGCGGCGATCAGCTTGGCGGCTGCCTTCTTGCTGCCCTCGGCGTCGTCCATGCTGTCGAGCCATTCCTTGCCCGCTTCCTTGATGTCGGCGGCGGCGTACTCGACGGCGATCAGCTTCTCAACGTTCTCCTTCAGCTTGGCGCGGCGCTGGGCGGTACCCAGATTCATGCCGAAGCCGAACTCGGCGTTGTCCTCGAACAGGCTGTTCGCCCACGCGGGGCCGTGGCCTTCCTCGTTGACGGTGTAGGGGCAGGTGGGGGCGCTGCCGCCGTAGATGGAGGAGCAGCCCGTGGCGTTGGCGATAATCATGCGGTCGCCGAACAGCTGGGTAATCAGCTTGACGTAGGGCGTTTCGCCGCAGCCCGCGCACGCGCCGGAGAACTCGAACAGGGGCTTTTTGAACTGGCTGTCCTTGACGGTCTTCAGGTTCAGCTCACCCTTGTATTCAGGCAGCGTCTGGGCGTATTCCCAGTTGGCTTCCTGCGCCTGCTGGGTGTGGAGGGGCTTCATGGTGAGCGCCTTCTCCTTGGCCGGGCAGACGGTTACGCAGTTTTCGCAGCCGGTGCAGTCCAGAACGGAGACCTGCATGCGATACTGGAGGCCCTTGAACTTCGGGCCGAGCGCGGGCTTGGTCTCGAAGGACGCGGGCGCGTTCTTGAGCGCTTCCTCGGTGGCCAGATACGGACGGATGGCGGCGTGCGGGCAGACCAGAGAGCAGTTGCCGCACTGGATGCACTTGGTGATGTCCCACTCGGGAACCTTCACGGCGATGCCGCGCTTCTCGTACTTGGTGGTGCCGGTGGGCACGCTGCCGTCCACGGAGAACGCGGACACGGGCAGCTTGTCGCCCTCCTGCGCGAGGATCGGAGCGACGACGGTATCAAAGTACTCGGTGGCCTCAACCTTCACGGGCTCCGCGCCGGTGGTGGCGTTCAGCCACGCCTCGGGAACCTTGACTTCCTTCAGGCCGCTGATGGCTACGTCGATGGCGTCCCAGTTCATCTTGACGATCGCGTCGCCCTTCTTGCCGTAGGACTTCTTGGCGTAGGCCTTCATGTACTCGTCGGCCTTCTCATAGGGGATGATGTCGGCCAGCTTGAAGAACGCGGCCTGCATGGTGGTGTTGATGCGGTTGCCCATGCCCACGGACGCGGCCAGCGAGATAGCGTCGATGGTGTAGAAGCGCGCCTTCTTCTCGGCCAGCTTGCGCTTCATGGAGGCGGGCAGCTCGGTTTCAAGCTCCTCGGCGCTCCACGGGCAGTTCAGCAGGAACACGCCGCCGACCTTCAGCGCGGACACCATGTCGTACTTGGTGACATAGGCCGGGTTGTGGCAGGCGATAAAGTCGGCGCTGTCGATCAGATAGGTGCTCTTGATCGGGGTGTCGCCGAAGCGCAGGTGGCTGACGGTGATGCCGCCGGACTTCTTGGAGTCGTAGCTGAAGTAGGCCTGCGCGTACTTATCGGTGTGGTCGCCGATGATCTTGATGGAGTTCTTGTTGGCGCCGACGGTGCCGTCCGAGCCCAGACCATAGAACATGCAGCTGACGGTGCCCGCGGGAGCGACGTCCAGCGTTTCGCCGAGCTTCAGGGAGGTGTGGGTCACGTCGTCGTTGATGCCGACGGTGAAGTGGTTCTTCTTCTCGCCCGCCAGATTGTCGTAAACGGCCTTGACCATGGTGGGGTTGAATTCCTTGGAGCCCAGACCGTAGCGGCCGCCGACGACGGTGATGTCGTTCCTGCCGGCTTCGCGCAGCGCGGTGCAGACGTCCTCATACAGCGGCTCGCCCAGGGAGCCGGCTTCCTTGGTGCGGTCGAGCACGGCAATGGCCTTGCAGGTCGCCGGGATGGCGGCGAGGAAGTGCTCGATGGAGAAGGGACGATACAGGTGAACCTTCACGAGGCCGACCTTTTCTCCCTTGGCGGTCAGGTAATCGATGGTCTCCTCGATGGCGTCGCAGCCGGAGCCCATGGCGATAATCACGCGCTCAGCGTCGGGCGCGCCGACGTAGTCGAACAGGTGATAGCTTCTGCCGGTGATGCTCTCGACGTCCTTCATCGCCTTCTCAACGATGGCGGGCGTGGCGAGGTAATTCTTGTTGGCGGCTTCGCGGCCCTGGAAGTAGATGTCCGGGTTCTGCGCGGTGCCCTTCTGATGCGGATGCTCGGGGTTCAGCGCGCGGGCGCGGAAGGCCTTGATGGCGTCCCAGTCGACGAGCTTGGCGATATCCTCGTAGGAAATGTCCTCGATCTTCTGGATTTCATGGCTGGTGCGGAAGCCGTCGAAGAAGTGGAGGAACGGGACGGAGGACTTCAGCGTGGCCAGATGCGCGACCAGCGCCATGTCCTGCGCCTCCTGCACGGAGTTGGAGGCCAGCATCGCAAAGCCGGTCTGACGGCAGGCCATAACGTCGGAGTGGTCTCCGAAGATGGACAGCGCGTGATAGGCCAGCGCACGGGCGGACACGTGGAACACCGCAGGCAGCTGCTCGCCGGCGATCTTGTACATGTTGGGGATCATCAGAAGAAGTCCCTGAGAGGCGGTAAAGGTGGTGGTCAGCGCGCCCGCGACGAGCGAGCCGTGAACGGCGCCCGCGGCGCCCGCTTCCGACTGCATTTCCGCGATTTTTACTTCCTGACCGAACAGGTTCTTACGGCCGGTGGCCGCCCATTCGTCGGCGACTTCCGCCATCGGAGACGAAGGAGTGATCGGGTAGATCGCCGCCACATCGCTGAACGCATACGCGATATGGCTGACGGCGGTATTGCCGTCTACGGTCTTTTTGATGCTCAACGTAGAGGACCTCCTTAGTTTGGTGTCACATAAAGCTGCTGTGACAGCATAACTTTACATACTACTATTATAGGCCGCGCGGGCGCGAAAGTCAAGATAAGCGTGATTGAACTCCGAAAAAGCACAAAAGAGTTTACATTTATAAGACGAAAAAAACGGAGCCCGCCGCGGATGCGCTCCACGGCGGGCTTCAAGGCTTTGATCGATCAGCCCTCGATCATAATGGTGTGCGGGCCCTCGACCCTGCGGGCGTCCTTCTTCGGGATCTCGATCATCAGAACGCCGGCCTCGTACCTGCACTTAACCTCCTCGGGCTTTACGTCGCCCACGTAGAAGGTTCTCTGGCTGGTGCCGGAGTAGCGCTCCTGACGGATGACGCGGCGGGTCTTCTTGTCCTCCTCGTCCTTCTCAACGCCCTTGGAGGCGGTGATGGTGAGGTAGCCGTCCTTCAGCTCGATGCCGATTTCCTCCTTCTTGAAGCCGGGCAGGTCGACGGCCAGCTCGTAGCTGTCCTCCGTCTCGTGCACGTCGGTCTTCATGATGCGGGAGGCGTTCTTTCCGTACAGAGCCTTGTCGGCGTTCCATACGCTGCGGCCAAACGCGTCGTTGAACAGATCATCAAACAGGTTTTCACTGAACATCATAGGCAACATAGAGATAACTTCCTTTCTGGTTTTGCGGTTTCTTTGTTATGCCCCCGGCGCGCGGGTTTCATGCGCGCCGGCCGGGCGTGGTGTAAGCTCGTCCGTACCCGGAGTCCTTGTTCTTGGACTCCCTTTCCCTTGGTACGCGTATAGTATAGCACTCGTTGTTAGCACTGTCAAGAGGTGAGTGCTAATTTGTTATGTTAATATTTGAAGACGGTACATCTGAACCCGGGGCTTCCGTTCGTTGACAGTCGGTGGGATTTGGTTTATAATGAAATCATGGTGCGGAAAGAACAAAGGAAGGCAGGGAAAAGAGATGTTTTCTATTGGCGTATACAGCGCGGACGGGCTCAGGCTGGCGTACACGACGGGCGAAAAGCAGGCCAACCTTCTATATGAAGGCACGTATCAGGCGGGGGACGAGCTTCGGTTTGAATCGGACGCGGCGTATGCGCGCGTGCGCGTGGACGCGCTGGTGGACGAGGCGCGCGTCTACCTGCCCGAGAGGCGGTTTACCTATCGTCTGCCGCTTTCCGGCGACAACCTGAAGGTATACGCGCCCGGCGCGTTCAGCGGGCGGAAGCATCTTCTGTCCATCCGCGCGGACGAGGAGGGCGGCACGTACAACCTTGCCTGCAATCCCGCCGACCAGCGCGGCGAAACCTTGGCGTATCCGCACGCGGCGGCGAACGTGGAAACGCGCGGCGAAAGCGTGTTCTGCGCGCGCAACGTAATCGACGGGCTGACCATCGCGGCCGGGCACGGAATCTGGCCGTATGAAAGCTGGGGCATCGGCGCGCGGCAGGACGCGTATCTGACGGTCGATTTCGGCCGCGAGGTCGAGCTGGATCGCGTGGTTCTGTACCTTCGGGCGGACTTCCCGCACGACGCGTGGTGGGTTTCCGGCGTAATCGAGACCGACGGCGGCGCGCGCTTCGCGTTCCCGCTTCGGGGCGTGGACGGGCCGCAGGAAATCGTGCTGGGCGGCGTGCGCGCGAGAACGCTGACCCTGAAGGAGCTTGTAAAGTGCGACATGCCCTCGGCCTTCCCGTCGCTTCGGCAGCTGATGGCGTATGGCCGCAATGTGACCGAAATCGGGTAATCTGGCGATGTTTTGCCGGTTTCCGTTTACAGAACCGGGAAAACGCGCTATGATGAAGGCGGATGAATTTGCGCCGGGAGGTTTTTTTCATGTACGGTGAATCGGATTATAAGCAGGCGTCCAAACAGGCGGCGCTGCGCGTAATGGGCGCGCTTTTGCTGGCGGCGGCGTTTCTGGCCGCCGCGCTGGTGTTCAATCAAAGGCGTTTGCAGGCGCCGATGCTGGCGACGGCCGCGCTCGGGTTTGTTGTGATCTTCTTCCTGTGGTCGTTCAAGGTGGCGCCGTGGACGAAGTACGACCGCTTCCTGCGCGAAATGCGGAACGGACAGCGGCGGCGCGCCGAATGCAGCTTTCTGCGCTTCGCGCCCGAAACGCGCATGCACGACGGCGTGGAGGTGCACGAAATGATCGTCACGGTGGGAACCGGCGAGGAGGACGAGCGTCTATATTACTGGGACGCGGACAAGCCGGAGCCTGAGCTGCGGGAGGGCGAACGAATCCGGGTGGAGTCGTTTGGAAATTTTGTCACGGCGCTGGAGCGCGCGTAGCGCGAGGCGGACGGGGAGGCAAGCTCCCTTCTGAAAAAATCAGCGCGTGAGGCGGACAACCAAAATCTTTGATTTTGCTTGTCCGGTCGCGAAGCGACTTGCTTGCCCCTTGGGCAAGCAACCTTCCCGCCGCACATGTCGCTGGAAACGATAGGAAGCCGAGAGGGTTCACGCCCTCTCGCGCTCTTCCGGGGCTGTATGGCTGCAGTTTGTATATTGGAAACGGGGTGAGAGGAACGGGACATGTGCTTGTGTGTGTAACGGGTCAGAAGACGTGCGAATCGCTGATCCTTGCGGGCGCGCGGATTGCGAAGGAGGAAAACGTGCCGATGACGGTTTTACATGTGGTGAAGCCCGGCGCGGCGCTGCTTGGCAGTCAGGCGGAGGGGGAGGCGCTGGAGTATCTGCTGCGCATTGCCACCGAATACGACGCCGACATGACGATGATTCGGTCGGATGATATAGTAGGCACGATTGCGCATCAAGCGGAAAAGCTGAACGCGGATGTGCTTTTGTTGGGGCGCACGACCGGGAGCAAGGGGCGGAGCCTGTCTGCTCGAATGGCGGAGCGTCTGCCGGGGCTCCGGATTCAGATGGACGGGGTTTGAAGGGATGACAGGGATTTCCGTCGGCGAAAGGGCAACCTTCCTCGCGGGCGGAGCGTCAAAGGAACAACAAAAGAAGAGTGGGGGAGTAGACTATGCGCAGATTCATTTCTTTTCTGCTGGCGCTGACGCTTTTGATTGGCGTTATGCCCGCGCAGGGCGAGGAGACGCCGCGCCGCGGGGCGGTACAGATTGTGGACGAGGCCATCGAGGGCGAGGACGACGCGTCGGCGGAGGACGCGGAGGGCGGCCTGTTTGACGACGACAACTGGGTGGAGGATCCGCTGGAGGAAATTCTGTTTGACGACCAGCTGATCACCGACGCGTTTGACAAGCTGGACGGCATGCGGAACATCCTGCTGCTGGGCGTGGATTCCCGCACCGGCTCGATTTCCGGGCGCACGGACACGATGATTCTGCTTTCCGTGGACATTGAGGGAAATTTAATCAAGATGACGTCCTTCCTGCGCGACACGTATGTGTCGATTCCCGGCTACAAGAACAACCGCCTGAACGCGGCGTATGTGTACGGCGGGTTCGACCTGCTGGCGGCGACGTTTGAGGAGAACTTCGGCATTCGTCCCGACGCGTATGTGGCCGTGAACCTTTCGGGACTGACGCGCGTGATCGACGAGCTGGGCGGCGTGTATGTGGACGTGAATAGCAAGAAGATCGACCGCATCAACGCCGTGATTTACTGGTACAACAAGCAGGTGCTGAACCTGAGCAACCTGCGCGACGGCTACCTGACCAAGGGCGGTCTTCAGAAGCTGACCGGCAAGCAGGCCGAGGCGTGGGCGCGCTACCGCTACAGCGAGAGCGACATGCAGCGCGCCGAGCGTCAGCGCCAGCTGATTTCGATCATCTTTGAGGAAATCTGCAAGATGTCCCTGTCCGAGCTGGTGAGCTTCGCGATGGACAACATCGACCTTGTGAAGACCAATCTGGGCATTTCCGACATTGTTTCCCTCGCCCCCGCCGTGCTGGCAATGCGCGACGCGGAGATTCGCGAGCTTCAGATTCCCGTGTCCGGCGGCTACAAGAGCCAGACCGTTTCCGGCATGGCCGTGCTGGTGCCCGACCGTCAGAAGAACGCAAACGCGCTGGCGAATTTTCTGAAGGAGAAATAAGCTTCTTTCTTTCAAGGCGAGAGGCCGGCTCCCGTTGGCGGGGGGCCGGCCTCTCGCATACGACCAACGAATGAATTCCAATCTCAACCGGATGCCTTCTGCAATTTCTTCAAATAGAAGTGATCCATTGTGCTGTGCAGCGCTGTCCTTGGCTTCTCGATTTGCTGAAAGCCGAGCTTTTCATACAGCTTTATGGCTACGGTAAGATGGCTGTGCGTTTCCAGATACAGCTGCCGGTAGCCGGCTTGTTTCGCCCAGTTTTCCGCTGCCTTCATCAGCTCCTTGCTGTAGCCCTTGCCCTTCGCGGAATCATCCAGATAGAGCTTTTGAATCTCCGCGCACGCGGGCATTCCGGGAAATTCCGCGACGCCGACGCCGCCGATTACCTCCTCCTGATCGCCCAGGGCGATAAAATAGACTCGCTTTCGCGTATCCTGCGCGTAATACTGGCTCATGTGGTCAAGCTCCGGGTCAAAATAGGCGGTTCCCGGCACATTCAAATGCAGCTTTTCCAGATTTGTCCGAATGATTTTTGCCAAGGCCGCGTCATCTGCGGCGGTTATTTTTCTGTAGTTCATTTCATCGTTTCCTCTCGACGCTTCGGTTCGTAATCTTATCATTCGATGAACGCGCGCTCTCTCCGCAGGCTTCCGTCCCTGCCGAATCCGCGCGGCTGGCGGGGGCTACGGCTCCGGCTGTGCGGAGGGACCTTCGC
>CAVERI010000078.1:0-12546 GCA_963618055.1 bacterium
GAATCGACTGTTCTCTTGCTTCTCGTTCTCTGTATCGTTTTCAAGGATCGCGCTGACCGCGTTTCTCGCGGACAGCTTGTATATATTATCACCGCCCGCCTCATTTGTCAATAGGGTTTTTCAAAAAATATGTTTCTTAACATTTCCTCGCATTCATTCGCGCAATCCGGCGTTCTTCGGCAGCCTTCCACTCTATTTTGTCCTCTTCCGACTCAAGAAGCAGCCTCGGAACCGGCTTCGGCCTCTCATTTTCATCGAGCGCGACCTCTACCAGATAAGCGCGGTTCACCATTTCGCGCCGTCCGTCCATCTTTTCGACAAAGCTGTCCGTGCGCACCTCAAGGCTGGTTCGCCCCGTCCACGTCACACGCCCGACGATCACAAGCAGGTCTCCGGCGCGCGCGGGCGCGAGAAATTGAAGGTGATCAATGCAGGCCGTGGTAACGTCCGAATTCGCGAAGCGGCGCGCCGTCACACCAGCCACCACATCAATCCACATGAGAAGCTGCCCGCCGAACAGGCGGCCTGAGCCGTTGATATGCTCCGGCCGGATGATATGCACCTGCTCCGCGCGCGCGTCCTGCCACCGTTTCTCCATCGTTTCCATTCTATCCTCCCACTATGCTTCGCCGCGCGCGAGAATCAGAGGCACGAGCATTTCATCGTCGGTAAGACCGGCATGCTGGCCGATGAGCGTAAACGCCTTGGTCGCGAGCGTCGTATAGCACAAATAGCTTTTCCCGACCGCGCAGGCGAGGTAATCGCCCACGAAGTCCTCGCATTTGGGATGCAAGGTTCCGCGGCCCAGAAGATGGCTCGAAAAAACCTCTTCATGCGGAATCAGCACAAATTCGTCGCCGCAGACTGCCTTGAACTCGCGTTCAAACTGCGGCCTCCGGTTCGGCTTCACAAACAGGCTGGCGGCGCGCGCTTCGATAGACGGCGGCATCAGCAGGCATTCGTTCAGCTGCGGAATCTGCGCAAGATCGATGCGCTCGGTCGCGTCCACAAGGCCGTGATCGGCGGTTATGAGCATCAGCGCGTCGCGGGGCAGCGCCTTTGCAAGCGCCTCCGCCTGCGCATTCAGCGAATCAAAATTCTGCTGCGTCCGTTCGGAGGCGACGCCGGTTTCGTGCATGGTATGGTCAGGCTCGGTGAAGTACACGCACACGAGCTTCCTTCCGGGCTTCGCGCTCACCTCGCGGACGACCCGCGCACAGTCGGCGAAATTGCGTCCGTCGTAGGTATGCACAACGTCGGCTCCATTCGCGGAATAGGTGGGGAACGGGAACACCGCGTGCGTTTCCACCTTCCCGTTCAGGCGGGCAAAGCCGGACGGAACCGGCATCAGCCTTTCCGCCGGGGACGGGCCGGGATAGGCTTCGCCGGTATGGCTGTCCCGGTTCAGGAAGGTATCGATCTGGCGGCCGCACTCCTTAAAGTACAGACTCCACCCCAGCCAGCCGTGCTCCAGTGGGGACAGCCCCGACCAGATGCTGGTGGTAGCCGCCGTGGTCGTAGACGGGAACACGGCGGAAAGCGTGCATACATCGTGTGTGCGGAGAAAGCTGTCCTCCGGCAGGCAACGTTTGAGCAGGTTTTCGCCCATGCCGTCCAGCACCATCAGAATCACCACGCGGGGCGCCGCGTCCTTCAGCGCCCCGTCCAGCTCGGGAAGACAGGGATAGCCCAGCTTCACACCAAAGCAGCTCATCACGCTCGCCGTGATGGACAGCGAGCTGCGGTCATAATCCGGAAATCTCATGCCTTCAATTCCTCAATCGAACGGTTCAGCCGCTTCAGCGTTTCTTCCTTTCCCAGCAGATACGCAATTTCGAACGCGCCGCCGGGCGTGTTGGCCTTGCCGGAAATGGCAATGCGCAGCGGCCACAGCATCTGGCCGTTTTTCATGCCGAGCTCCTGAATGGCGGCCATGACGGTATCATGCAGCGCGGCTTCCGACCAATCCTCCTGCTTTTCGAGCACGGGAAGAATGCGGGTGAGCGCGTCCAGCGCGACCTCGGGGTTCGTCTTCATCTTCTTGTGGGTGTACAGCTCCTTGTCGAAGGACGGCATTTCCGCGAGGAAGTCGACCATTTCAGGCAGCTGATTGAACACCTCGGTGCGCGGCTGCAAAAGCTCGCACAGGCGCTTGAGGTCAAACCTGCCCTCGCCCAGCGCCTTCTGAAGCCACGGCGTGGCAATCCTCTCGTATTCCTCGGCGGACAGGCGGCGCACATACTCGGCGTTGAACCACGTGAGCTTGTTCATATCGAACAGCGCCGGGGACTTGTTGATGCCCTCGAGGTCAAAAATTTCCTCCAGCTCGGACAGCGTGAAGAACTCGCGCTCACCCTTCGGGCTCCAGCCCAGCAGCGCGATGAAGTTGATGATGGCGTCGCGCAGATAGCCCTGCTCCAGCAAATCCTCAAACGTGGGGTCGCCGTAGCGCTTGGAAAGCTTGCGCACGATGGTCACGGGGTTGCCGTTCTCATCGGGAATGAGCTCCTTGGTCATCTTGTCGCGGCGGAAGTCCTCGCGCATGACGGGCGGCAGATGCACGTACATCGGCGGCTGCCAGCCGAAGGCCTCGTACAGCAGGTTGTACTTCGGCGCGGAGGAAAGATACTCCGTGCCGCGCATCACGTGGGTGATGCCCATGGTGTGGTCGTCAATGACGTTGGCGAAATTGTACGTGGGCAGACCGTCGGCCTTGATCAGCACGTTGTCGTCCAGCGTGGAGCAGTCCACCTCGACATGACCGTACAGCACGTCGTCGAAGCCGGCCTTTCCCTCGGTGGGCACATTCTGGCGAATGACGTAGCTCTCGCCCGCCGCCAGACGGCGCTCGACCTCTTCCCTGCTCAGCTTCAGGCAGTCCTTTTCATATTTGTAGGGACGTCCTTCCTTCTCGGCGCGCTCGCGGTCGGCCTCCAGCTTCTCCTTGGTGCAGAAGCAATAATAGGCGTGGCCGCTTTCCACCAGCTGCTTGGCATAGGGCAGATACATCGACTTGCGCTCGCTTTGGATGTAGGGGCCGTATTCGCCGCCCACGTCCGGGCCTTCGTCGTAAGTAAGGCCAGCCTGACGCATGGAATCGTAAATCTTCTGAACAGCGCCGGGAATTTCGCGCTCCTGATCGGTATCCTCGATGCGCAGGATGAAACGGCCGCCCGTGCGGCGGGCGTACAGATAGGTATACAGCGCCGTTCTCAGGCCGCCGAGATGCAGGTAGCCCGTGGGGCTGGGGGCAAAGCGGGTGCGGACAGTCATGGAAATCGCTCCTTACATGATGGAATCGCGCGAGATGCACGCGCGCGGAATGCTTGTTGCCCTATCATACCATGCGTATGTGAATTTCGCGCGAAACACGCGCCCGTTTTTTCGCCCGCAAGAGAAAAAAACATGCGCACGACGAAGCCGCCCTGTGCTTTGCAGCCGTGTGCACAGGTATCGACAGGTTGGCAATGAGGGAATCGGCGAACAGTACCCTTCTTCAATCCCACCTGCCATTTAGAATGTCTTTGTATAGATATGGCTGTCAAACCGCACGTTCATGTGGTATTTTTTGAATTCCGTCTTCTTTTCGGCGAGAAAGTCTGCCCCCGTAAGCAGTGCAACCGAGGCTGCGTTTTCATCCGCAACCTCTGCCGTTACCCGCGCAGCACCCTGCTGCCTAAGCCATGAAAGAACAATCCCGAGCGCCTCCCGGCCATAGCCGAGACGCCAGAACCGCCGATGAATGCAGTAGCCGATGTCATACGTCTCTCTCGAAGCATCGGGAAACGCACAGAACGACCCGATTCCCTCACCGGTATCCAGAAGCGTAATCGTGAAATAATAGCCGTCCGGACTGTCGCTCATTGCATCCAGTGCGCGAAGGTACGCATCGTCAACAAATGCCTCGGTTGGATCGCTGAGATAGGCTCCATTTTCCTCATCAAGCCACATATCCTTCATCAAATTCAGATCAGACGGCTCATAATTTCGCACAGCAATCCGCTTACCGCGAAGGGGCACTTCGATTTTCATAGAACTCCTTGCCGCGCCATATCGACGCATGGAAACTTACTCTGTCATGATTATACGCATCCAGCCGCGGAGCGTCAATAGCCAAAGCGCATGAACGAAGCGCATAAAAACGGAGTCGCCTCCGCGCGGGAAGCGGCTCCATTTGGAAGTAGGATTTACGCGGCGGCGTTGAACTCGAACAGGTTCACATCGAAGTCGATATACTCGCCCTCGCCCACCTCGCCGTCGGCACTGTCCACTCCCTCGGCACGGTAGACCTTCACGGAGATGGTGTCGCCGAAGCTGTGAGACGCAAGCGTCTGCTGCACGTGGGTCGCAGTATCGGCGAGCACGCCGTCAACCTCAACGATGATGTCGTTCACCTGAATGCCGGCCGCGGCTGCCGGAGAGCCGTCCACAACCTCGATCACCTGCATGCCCGTCGGCAGCTGGCCGGTGTACACGCGGTAGTCGTTGCTGGTGCTCAGCGGGCTGATGGTTACGCCCAGCAGGGGCTTGTCGCTGGTGGAAACAACCTTGGTGCCGCTATCGTCCGCAGAGGGCGCGGTAACGTCGCCGGACAGAACCTTGGTAATGGCTTCCTCAATCAGGGGTTTGGCGGTGTTGATCGGGATGACAAGGCCGATGCCCTCGATGGTGGTTGTGCTGCTGGAATAGTATCTGCTCGAGAGCTTCATCGACGGAATGCCCATCAGCTGACCCAGCACGTTGAACATGCCGCCGCCGGAGTTTCCGGAGTTGATGGCCGCGTCGGTCTGAATCATCGAGTTGACGACCTGCCGCTTGAGGCCGTATTTATCGGTAGTGGTGGTAGAGCTGATCTGGCGGTCAAGCGCCGAGATGATGCCGACCGTTACCGTGCCGCGCAGCTCTTCGGACAGCGGGTTGCCGATGCAGATCGACCACTCGCCCACCTGAAGCTGATCGCTGTCGCCCAGCGCGACGGGGGCAAGGTTCAGATCGGGCGCGTACACCACGGCCACGTCCAGCGACTCATCGTAGGCAATGACCGTCGCGGAGATTTCGTCGTCGCTGTTCAGAATGGACAGGGTCAGCCGGGCCGCGTCCTCTACAACGTGATAGTTGGTCAGAACCACGTGCTCATACACGACTACGCCGGAGCCGGTAGAGGTCAGCTTTTCGGTGGTTTCGCTGCTGGAACGGCTGTCGCGGGAGCCGCGGCCGGAGCCGCCGAAGCCGAAGCCGCCGAAGCCATAGTAGGGCGAGTAGCTGTTCACGGTGTAGTTCTGATAATTGTTCACGCCGACGACGCTGCCCTGCACGTTCTTGACCACGTCAATAAACGGGCTGGTCACTTGGCTCTGGTCGGTGGTCGTGTTTACCACGCTCGCGGCGGCCTTCTTGGCTTCATCCGCCGACATGGCGAAGGCAACGGAAACGTTCGCGACGCATACGACGATGGCGAGTACGATGGCGAATAGCTTCTTCTTCATAATTATGTCCTCCAGTCTTGGTCTTTGGAATCTATGTCAATCCGGGTCGGCTTGGCTCAATCGAGCGTCAGCCCATCCCAGAAGGATTCGTTGATTTCGCAGCTCGTCTGTTCATACAGACGGTTGTAGGTTGCCGAGAACGCGTCCACCCGCGCCTGATACAGCGCCTGATCAACCGCGTCCTCATAGGCCAGCGTGTCCGTGTTGTCCAGCAGGCGGACGACAAACAGACCATAGTCTGTTTTGATCACGCCGCTCGTTTCGCCGACAGTCATGGTCTCAACGGTGTCCAGAAGCGTCTGATCGACCTCGGGGCTCCCGGCTATCAGGGAAACCTCGCCCCATGTCAGCTCGGGATACGCGGCGGCGGCCTCCTCCGGCGAATCGGCCTTCATGCATTCGAGCATAATCCGGCCGATTTCCTGCTCGCGCGCCACCGTCAGCGAAACGGACGCGCCGTTCTCGTCCACATCCGCCAGCGGGTGGGAGAGATAGCACAGGTCGTAGATCACATAATCCCCGGGATTCACGGCGGCGCGAACCGCGTCCTCGTCGACGTCCGTCTCGTTCAGCAGGCGGCTGCACTTGCGGTCGGCCAGCTTCTGCTTGAGGAACACCGCCTTCACGTCCGCCTCGGTAAAGCCCGCGCGTTCCTCGTCCGACAGGGAGGTGAAAAACTCGTGCGCGTCGGTTTCAGCGGCGGCCTCGTCGGCCTCGGTGGCGGTCATTCCGTCGGCCTGCGCCATCTGATAGAACACGTTCATCATCACAAGCTCCCGGAACACGTCACTCTTCACCGCCTCGGCGGCGCTTCGACCGTCGGTGCAGGGAATCGACCAGTAATCCAGCCCCAGAAAATCGCGATAGTAGGCGACGATTTCCTCGTATCCGCTCTTCGCCGCGCACACGTACACGCGCGCCTCGGCGAAGGATACGGGATTTCCGTCGATCGTCACGGCCACTTCCTCATCAGCAAGCGCCTGACCGGCAAGAACCGTCAGTGCCAGCATGAGTATGGCCAGTCTTCGCAAGCTCAAGCGCATCGCCTCCTTTTCAACTTACGGGCACATTATAACACGGAACTTCTTAAAAAGCAGCCGGGAAAATCCTTAGGAATTCTTAATTCATCCAATTTCCAATGGCATTTCGGCTTCACAGGCGTTATAATAGGTACAAACGCAAGAGAGGTGAGAGCGAATGGCCGACGAAAGGCTGATTATGATTGCCGACGACGATCCGGATATTCGCGAGGTCGTTCGAATTCTGCTGGAGAGCGAGGGCTTCCGAATCGTGGAGGCCGTGGACGGAGACGACGCCGTTTCCAAAATCGATCCGGCGATTGATCTGTATATACTGGATGTGATGATGCCGGGGAAGAGCGGCTATCAGGTGTGCCGCGCCATTCGCGCCGCGTCCACCGCGCCGATTCTGTTTCTGACCGCCAAATCGCAGGACGGAGACAAGTCGATGGGCTTTTCCTCCGGCGGAGACGATTATCTGCCCAAGCCGTTTTCCTATACCGAGCTGACGGCGCGCGTGAAGGCGCTGCTGCGGCGCTACTATGTATACCGCGGCAAGGAAAGCGAGGAAGCGAAGGAGAAAATCGTCATTCGCGATCTGGTGATCGACCGGCAGACGTGCGAGGTGAAGCTCGCGGGCGCGGACGTGCAGCTGACGGATATTGAATACCGCATGCTGCTTCTGATGGCCGAAAACCGGCGCAAGGTGTTTTCGGCGCAGAACCTGTACGAGTCCATTTGGAACGAACCGTACTTCTATTCGTGCAACAACACCATCATGGTGCACATCCGCAACCTTCGCCGCAAGATCGAGCCGGACCCGGACAATCCGCAGTACATCAAAACCGTATGGGGAAAGGGCTATCGCATTGACTAAGAGACGACCGCGCGTGCACCTGTGGTTCGCGCTTCTGATGATTACGCTGCTTTCCTTCGTGACCGCGGCGGCGGCGTTCGCGGGCATGAACGCGGCGGGCGACGCGCTGATTCGCAGGCGAATCTACACGCGCGAAAAAATCTACGCCCGCGAGGAGGAATATCTCTCCGAGCTGCTCGCCGACATGTCGGAAAATAACTACGGCTTTTCCGACCGCGAGCGCATTCAGCAGTGGGTTCGCGAAAGGAAAAACCTGATGCTGGCGGTGTATGACGCCTCCAACCTGTACAGGCAGGATTCGAGCGGCGTGCTGTACGCCGGCGTGTCGGACGCGCTTTCGATGTACGACCTTCTGCAGGATCAGTATTCGGAATACTGGTATACCTGCCTGATCAGCACCGGCCGAAGCTCGATGCGCTCCCGCATGGTCAAGGTGATGTATTACCCCATGTACCGCGCACGCGACATTGCCGTGGTCATCGAGGTCGCGGCGGCGTTTCTGCTGTTTGTCGCGATGCTGCTTTTGTGCATTCGCAGGAAAACGCGCTATATCGAGCTTTTAAGCCGTCAGCTGCAGGTGATGCAGGGCGGCGAGCTTTCCGCGCCGATGACCATCCGCGGCAGTGACGAGCTGACGACGCTGGCGGAGGACATTGAGGAAATGCGCAAATCGTTCATCGAGCGGCTGGCGCACGAGGAGGAAATGACGAAAAACGCCTCCGAGCTGCTCACGGCCATGTCGCACGACCTGCGCACGCCGCTGACCAGCCTGATCGGCTATCTGGACATCATCGATCTGGGCAAGTGCCATTCGCCCGAGCAGGTGCAGAAATACGTGCATTCGGGCAAGCAGAAGGCGTATCAGATTAAGGAAATGACGGACAAGCTGTTCGAGTACTTCCTTGTGTACTCGGAAAACGACAAGCCCGTGGAAAAGGAACGGCTGGACGCGGCGACGCTGTTCACCCAGCTTTGGTCGGAAAGCGCGCTGAGTCTGGAAACAGAGGGCTTCCATGTGGACATGCGCGCGGAGGAAAGCACCTGCGAGGTGCTGGCCAACGTGCCGCTGCTGCGGCGGGTGTTTGACAACCTCGTGTCCAACGTGCGCAAGTACGCCGACCCGGCACAGCCGGTCGAGGCGGAAATGCGCGCCTGCGAGGGCGGCTATCGCGTGGAGGAACGAAACACCGTGGCTGACGTGCCGCGCGGCGAAAGCTCCGGCATCGGAATCGCGTCCTGCAAAAAGATCATGGAGGGTCACGGCGGCTCCTTCGAAATTGAGAGGCAGGGCAGCCAGTGCGTATGCCGCCTGTTCATCCCCGCCGCACCCGCCGATGCTCTTCCGGTAGGCACAGGCGGCAAAGCGCTTTCGGAGAGCGAACACGAAGAAGCCGCCTCCGCGCCGATTCATTCGCCCGAAGAGGTTTCGAAAGGCTCAAACGAAAAAACGGCGGAGTAAACCGGGCGTATCGCCGAATCACTCCTGCCGAAAGGGGCTTCAGATTGCCGCCGGAAAGCTCTGCGAGAGAAATTCATAGAAATCCAACGCGCGCCATTCGTGTCCGCCCTCGTGCACCGAATGGCGCAGCTTTTTCTCCGCGCCCAGCGCGGCGTAGGCGTTTCGGGCAATGGCGACCTGCGAGTACACGTTCTGAATCCGGCCGACGTTCCCGTTCAGGTGGTCGTTCTCGCCGGACTCGATGAACAGCGGCCGCGGCGCGATCAGCGCGCCCAAATCGCCGCAGTCAAAGAAGCGCCACAGACTGGGCACGAAGTTGCACGCGCAGTTGTGCGGCAAAAGCAGAAGCGATTCCTTGAAGCCATAGAACCAGCCGCCCACCTCGGCGAACGCCACACGCTCGTCGCACGCGGCAAAGAACAGCGTCTGCTGCCCGCCGCCGGAGAAGCCGCCCGCGCCCAATCGCCCGTCCGCGTCCGGGCGCGACAGCGCGTAGTCCGCCAGACGCATCAGGTCCCATACCTCCATGCCGCACACCGAATAGCCCAGCGCAATGGCCAGATTGTTCAGCGGGCCGTGCGAGCAGCTCGATTTATGGTCGTCGCCCGCGTCCATAAATTCGCGGCGGTCGCCGGAGCCGCGTGCGTCCGGCGCGAAGACCAGATAGCCGCGCTTCACAAGCGACAGCGCCATCACGTCCCTGCCAGCGTCGGGCGCGATTGTCCGCTCGCTCGCGCCGCCGTGCCCGTGCGGTACGAGAAATGCGGCGCGCCGGTCGGAGGGCGAAGCGCCGTCCGGAACGAGCACGTAAAACGGCATGCGGACGTCCGGCTCGGTTTCGATCTCCATGCGGTCAACGCGGTATCCGTCGCGCGACTCGCCGGAAAGCCGCACGGGATTCGGCGCGCAGGGTTCGAAGCGGTTCAGCGAAAGCAGCTCCCACAGCTTCGCGCGCGCCTCGCGCTGCCAAGCGAGCACGGCCTCCCTGCCCTCCGCGGGCGCGGGCATGCGGCGCGCCTCGCGGTCAAATACGGCCTCCATATGCGGAAGAATCGAATAGCGTTCCATGGGCGGTACCTCCATTTTTCTTTACCCTCATTATCGCCGCGCGGACGTGCGTTGTCAAGTTTTTTCGGGGATTGACAGGCGAAACGCAATCGGTTATAATCAAGGTGCGGCAGGAAGCCGAGCGCGTGTCAGAAGGCACGAAAACGTTCCCGGGTTTGATCGTAGAAGGAAACGCGTCAGGAAGAGGCGTTGGCTCATGCGTGAGCCGGCGATTTTTTTATGCCTGAAAGGGGTAGGAACGGTATGAACACCAATCTTCGCAAGCTTGTATTCTCGGCCATGTTTCTCGCGCTGTGCATGGTACTTCCCTTTTTGACGATGCAGATTCCCCAAATCGGCAGCATGCTGTCGCCGATGCACTTCCCGGTGCTGCTGTGCGGCTTCATGTGCGGCCCCGTATACGGCGCAGTGGTCGGACTGATTGCGCCGGTTCTGCGCTCGCTGATCTTCCACATGCCGCCCCTGTTCCCCACGGCGACGGCCATGGCCGTTGAAATGGCCGTTTACGGTGCAATGACCGGACTCATGTACCGCGTGCTGCCCCGGAAGGCGTGGGCGCTGTGGGCTTCGCTATCCCTTGCCATGCTGGCTGGACGCGCGGCATGGGGACTTACCATGTACCTGCTGATGGCGGCAAAGGGCTCGTCCTTCACGATGACGGCGTTCCTCGCGGGCGCATTCGTCAAGGCGTGGCCGGGCATCCTCTGCCAGCTCGTGCTGATTCCGCCGCTGGTGCTGGATCTGACCAAGGCCGGTCTGATAAAGGAAGGAGAAACGCACAAATGAAGCGCGTGCTGGTGAGCGCATGCCTTTTCGGCATGCCGTGCCGATACGACGGGCGCTCGGTGCCCGCGGTGCTGTCCGAGCTGAACCGCGTGGCGGCTATCGTGCCGTTCTGCCCGGAAATCTACGGCGGTCTGCCGACCCCGCGCCCGTCCGCGGAGCGGGACGGCAATCGCGTGAAGACAAAGGACGGCGCGGACGTCACCGAGGCATTCCAGCGGGGCGCGGCGCTGACGGTCGAGACGGCGAAGGCGCTGAACTGCCGCTGCGCGCTTCTGAAGGACAAAAGCCCGTCCTGCGGGCGCGGCCGAATCTACGACGGCACGTTCACCGGCACTCTGACCGATGGAAACGGAGTGGCGGCCGAGGCGCTGGAGCGCGCGGGCGTGCGCGTGTTCATGCCGCAGGAGCTGGACGCGCTGCTGGCAGCGCTTCAGGAAGACGAATAATCCGACGATTCGCGGCGGGCATGTTCTTGACACTGCCCGCCGCGAACGCTATAATGAAATCGGCAAGAGGTGATGCGGTATGAAAAAGCGTTCCTGTTTCGGCCTTTGGACGGTGGTCTGGCTGCTGGCGGCGGTAGGCGTAATCGTGTTCTTCGTTGTCGCGCCGTGGACGGCCGCGTTTGCCCGGCAGCTTTTCCCGGCGTATAAAGCGTTTTTCTGGCCGGGTCTGGCTTACACGTGGGTTGTTGCCGGGCTGTATGCGTGGGCGCTTTTTGACTTTGCCCGCATCGTGGGCAACATCATGCGGGATTGCTCCTTCTGCCGGGAAAACGCGCGCCGGATGAATCGAATCTCCGCGTTCGCGCTGCTGGCAATGCTCTGGTTCGCCGTCGGGCTGGCGTGCCTTGCGCTCGCGCGGATGACCACGCCGGGGCTTTGGCTGCTGTTCGCGTTTTTGATTTTCATGTCGCTGGTAATCGCCCTTCTGGCGCGGGCGCTTGCGCGCCTGACAGAGCGCGCCGCCGAGATCAAGGAAGAAAACGACCTGACGGTGTGAGGTGCGAAATGGCAATCATCGTAAATGTGGACGTGATGCTCGCCAAGCGCAAGATGAGCGTAACGGAGCTTTCCGAGCGCGTAGGCATCACGATGGCGAATATCTCCATACTGAAAAACGGTCACGCGCGCGCCATTCGCATGGAAACCCTGAATTCCATTTGCCGCGCGCTCGACTGCCAGCCGGGCGACCTGCTGGAATACGTGCCGGACAAGGAGGAAGACCTTTGAGCAGAGCCAGAAAACGCGTGCGCTTCCTCGCCTGCGTCGCCATGCTTTCGGCGATGCAGGTGGTTCTTTCCCGCTTTCTCTCCATTCAGACGGCCGTCGCCAAGGTCGGCTTCGGCTTCGTGCCCGTAATGTTCGCGGGCGCGCTGTACGGTGCGGGCGGCGGCGCGCTGGTTGGCGCGCTTTCGGATGTGGTCGGCGCGCTTCTGTTTCCCTCAGGCTCCTACTTCCCCGGCTACACACTGACCGCGGCGCTCTCCGGCGCAATATACGGCTGGATGCTCCATAAACGCCACGGCGTCGCCCGGATCCTGCTCGCCTACCTCCTCACCACACTCTCTGTAACACTGGGGCTGAACACCTTCTGGATCGCCCTCGGCAGGGGCTATCTGTATGTCGAAGCCGCCGGGCGCGATTTTTCAAACGTGTGGATTCAGTTCGCGGCGCTCCTCCCCACCCGCCTGACGCAGGCCGGTATCATGCTGGCCGTACAGACGGTGGTGACCTATCTCCTTCTGGAAATCCTGCACCTCGATATGCGGATACGGGAAACGTTCCAGCTGTAAGCGTTCCCTGTTTCCGCTCAAGGGCATAAATCAGAAATCCTCCGCGTCGTCTGTCA
>CAVERI010000079.1:0-12531 GCA_963618055.1 bacterium
CCTGAAGCAGCGTCCGTTTCATGACAATCCCCTCCAAGGGGAGTATCGGCTGATTGTTTCGCGCGCAAACATCTTTTTCACGATTTAGGGCTTTTCCTCAAAACCCCTGAACATATCGCCTCATCCCTTCCCTATCCAATCCTCGGGAACACGCTGACGCGCAGGTGCGTGCAGCCATAGGGCACCAGCGTAATGAGCTCGAGCTCGCCCGCTTCCATGGCGGGAACCGGCATGGGCGGGAGGGGCGGTGTCTGCTCCAGATCGTCGGTAACCTCCGTCGCGCCCAGCTCGATCTGCTTTGCGTCGATTCCCTCGTCTCCGTGTCTGGCGACGGACGCTTTGCGCACCATGTTCCAGTTCTTCAGCCGCCGGGCGGGAATCGTCCATTCCAGCGGACAGGCCGACCACCACGGATTTTCTTCGGCTTCGCGGCGCACGACGCTTGGCGCTTCCGCGCCCGTCACACCGTAGCGCCACTCGCTTTCCGGCTCCACGTTCCACGCTGGAAACGCCTTTGTCTGGCGCGGCTCCTTTTCGTCCACCGTCCACCTTTCCCGAATCTTCAGCGCCAGCAGCAGCGGGCCGTAATCGAAATACACGCCGCCCTCCGCGTTTTCGTGCGCCGCGAAGGTCATGGGCAGGCGCAGGGCGATCGTGTCGCCGTTTCGGAATTCCGTCTTCAGCGAAGCAAAGCCCTTCTGGACGCACAGCGGCTGCGCCTGTCCATTGAGGAACAATTCCGCGTTCGCGCACCAGCCGGGAATGCGGAAGCGAATCGCCGTCTCAACCGGCTCTTCGCAGGAAACGGCAAACGCAATCGTTTCGCCGAACGGATACCCGCCCGACTGGCGCAGCGTCAGGCCGTGCCCGGTGTATTCGCTGTCGCCGTAAAGCGCGCAGAAGATGCCGTCCGCGTCCTCCCAGTACATCCGCGCCACGTAATTGGGGAAGGCGCGGCTGATGTTGCCCACGCAGCACTCCGGGTAATGGTGCGGCTGATACGCCATGCGCGGCGTGTTCTGGAACGCGTCCACGTGGCAGCTGTTCCTGGCGGCGCGCACCTGATTCGGGCAGGAGAAATATTGCAGCGCCTTGAAATCCGGCGCGATCGCGCCGGGCGCGGCGTTAAACATTGCCCGTTCGATTAAGTCGGCATACTTTCCGTCTCCGGTCGCGGCCAAGAGGTACCCCACGCTCCACGTGAAATCGGAAATATCGCAGGATTCATGGCAGCACAGCGCGCCGTTTCCGCAGGTTTTCTCGCTGCTGGAATGCACGCCGTCCGGCAGCATGTGGTCGCGCAGGATTTTCGCGTACAGATGCTCCGCCGCCCGCAGCAGCGTTTCATCCCCCGAAAACGCGTACACAATGGCGGGCAGCTTGCCCAGCTCGTTCAGCGACACGCCGTGCAGGTTGGTGGGCGTTTCGGAAAGCATCTTCTCCACGCCGAAATCCTCGGTCTCGGAAACGGCCTCCTGCAAGTGCCGGAAGCTGTCCAGCGCCTTTTTCAAAAGCGGCTCGCTGCCCGTCTGCTTCGCCACGCGCAGCATGGTTTCGATGTTCACCGCGTCCCGGTCGCGGTCGTATCGATTCTCGGGCAGCAGATAGTGCCGCTCCAGCGCGCGAAGATAGCGCTCCTCCCCCGTCAGGCTCCAAAGGGCGTAGACCGCGCGGAAGAATACCGCGTGCGGCCACTGGCAGCAGCAGTCGGGGCGGCGCAGCTCATCCGGGCCGATAAAGCCGTCTTCCGCGTTGCGGATGGCTTCGTCAATCACCGCCCTGAATTTGGCGATCGTCTTTTCATCCCGAAGCAGCAGCGCCGTGCGGGTCATGCCGTCCAGCCAGTAGCCTGTCTGCTCATAGGGCCACCATTGCTCAAGCCCGCCGTCCGCCATGCTCTTGAGCTGCCAGCAGGCGCGGTTAAAGGGATAACCAATTTCGTCCAGATGCCCCGGGAAGCCGTCCCGTTCCTTTTCCAGCATGGTTTTCAGCCAGCCCTCCGGCCGAACCTGCGACAGGCGTACCTCGTTCAGCGTGTTATACGTTTTCATGTTTCTTCTCCTCATATCGAGCAATCAGAATTCCATAAGGCTCCAGCGACGGGCAGACGCAGGGTCTGCGGCGCGTTCATCAGGTTGACCGCCACGCAGACTCTGTCCGCTTCGCCGCGCCGGAAGCAGACGAGCACCTCGTCCTCCCTCTCTCTCATGCGCGGGATAGACGACCTCGCCCCGGCTGAGCGCAGGCAGACGGCGCCGCAGTCCGGCCAGCCGCCGAATCAGCGCCATTCGCTTTTCGCCCGTCTCCGTACACGCAAGGAACCAGTTCACGCGCAGGCTGGGCGCGCAGAAGCGGCTGATAAATCAGGGACGAGGCCAGCTTTTCCATATACGGCTGCATGACGCTTCTCTCCTTTTAGGTTCATTCAGGTTCGGCGCAGAACGTCGATCTTCGTATTCTCGCATTCGTTGCCCACAAGCAGCAGCCGTTCCGGCTTGCCGTCGACGCAGATTCCGCACTCGCAGCCCTCGGAGCGGTTTCGGTCGAGCACCGCGTCCTCCATCACCGCGGGCGCATGGCATCCGCACAGATACAGAAGCCCCCGGTCGGTCATGTGGTTGCCGCGCATCAGGCAGCACAGGTTCACCGTGCCCTTCCCATATGCGCTGGCGCTGAGAAATGAGGAGCCGGGCAGCGCGGGATCCATGTACCAGCCGCCCATATGATAGTAGTTGCAATCCGAAAAATGATTTCGGACGTAGGAATTATACCAGTTGTTCGCCACACCGCCGTACACAAACTGACCCCAGCCGCCGATGCCGCCGCTTCGCGTGATGCGCGCGCCGTCCACCACCGTGTTGTTCTGCGCGGTGTAGAATTGCAGCGCGCCCGCGTTGTCCAGTGCCAGATCGACGAAGTACCAGTTGCTGAACATGGCGTTGACCGTCAGGCAGGAGCGCTCGTCCGGCGCGGCCGCGAAGGGCTCTTCGATCGTAACCGTGTGTCCGGACACAGCCGCGACCGTTCGATACTGTCCCGCGCCCCGCCCGGAGAGGACGCACAGCTTGCCGCCGGGCACGGCGTTTGCCATATCCACCGTCTCCGGGAAGGTGAAGCTCGTGCCGCCGCCCGCCGCCGGGCCGGCATAATCAATACCCGTGGCAATGTCCGTGGTAAAGGCTTCCCGGTTGTTGTCGATCACGTCCATCATCCGCGTGCGGGCGAAATAGATGTTGTCACCGCCGAAGCCGGTCGTCCATTCGCGAATCTCGCAATCCTCGATGATGGCGTTATGCAGCGTGCCCAGCGGCATCCAGTCGTCCACGGCGGTCTTTCCCCAGAAGGCCGTATCCCGAATCAGCAGGCTGCGCACGTCGTTTTTGTGGGAGGACGGCCGCCCCGACCACGCAAAATCGCAGCCGATGATCTGCACATTGTCGCCGAAGATGCGCAGCATGTCCGTCTGATCCATCATGGTCTCGCCCAGCACCCGGCAGCGCTCGGGATAATTGTATTTCGCGTGACGCGCCGTCATCAGGTTGCCCGCGAAGGCGTTCTGGTTCACGCGCACGCCTTCCAGACGCACGTTGCGCGCAGGCAATTCCTTCGTTCCAATGGCAAACAGACCGCCCAGCCGCGCCGCGGAGAAGTCCATGCCCTCAATGGCGCAGTCGCCCGCGATCGTAAGCATGGCCTCCGGCAGCGGGAGCGGCTCCCAGTGCCGCCAGCCGTCTCCGTCTCTGTCCGGCAGGGGACGCTGCCATTCGTCCGTCCAGAAAAGCTGCGTCTTGCGATAGCCCTCGCCCCGCAGGACGCACCGGCGCGGAACGCGCAGGCAGCCTGTCAGATGAAAGCGTCCCTTCGGAAAGCGAACCACGCCGCCGCCCGCCGCATCCACGCGCATAAGCAGCGCTCGAAGCGCTTCCGTGCAGTCGCTGTGGCCGTCCGTCGGAACGCCCTCCGCTTCTATATGATAGATGGTTTCGGGCCAGCCCGTCTCCGGCTTCTCCGCCACGCGCACCGCTACGGGAACCTCCGCGAAGCCGTTCCCATACCGCGCCGGATATTCGCCGGGCGCGAGCACCGGAAGCGCAAAGCCCACCGAGTAATCGTCGTACACGCGGCTGGGCGCGAGCGTCCTTTCGCCGGAGGGCAGGCACAGCGTGAGCGAAGGCGTTTTTTCCGGCACGACGCGCATGCATTCGCCGTTTACGCGCAGCCAGCCGCCGGGCGAGGCGCAGTTGCCCGCGTCGCCCTGAAGCCAGCGCACGACCGGGCGGTTCAGTTCAAAGGAAAGAACTTCGTCTCCACTCCGCGCGGAAAACGTGAAAACGCCGGGCGACAGGCACTCCGGCACGGTCAGCTTGAAGGACTGGGCGCACAGCTGGCACAGCTCGACGGGCACGGTCTGCCTGCCGTCTGAAAGCACGGCTTCCTTCAGATTGTTCAAATCCTCGCCGCGCACACAAATGGTATCGCCCGGCATGGCGACGGTATTTCCTGTATAAAACACAATCGGGTGCGGCATAGCTCGCCCTCCCTGCAAGTGGAATCGCCTGCATGATACCCGTTTCCCCCTCCTTTTTCAAGGGCAGAAACCGAAATTCATCAATTTGTTAGAAACGGCGGAAAAGACGCGAATTCTTTTCCGGCGAAATCAAGATTTTCCCATTTCATGACGTGTCGCTTTGTGCTATAATGATTCTGGATTTGTATGTATATGTGAGGCGACGCGGAATGGACGGAAAATACTATCAGCTGATCATTGTAGACGACGAAGAGCAGGCGCGCCGCAGTCTTTCCAAATACCTTGACTGGCACAAGCTGGGCTTTCACGTGGCCGCCACGCTGGAGGACGGCTCAGACGCGATCGTATATCTGCAAAGCCACCCGGTGGACGCCATTCTGACGGACATTCAGATGTTCGAGGTGTCCGGCTTAGAGCTCGCGCGCTGGGTTCAGGCGCAGCACAGCGAGACGCGCGTGGTCATCCTGTCCGGCTATGATGAAATCGAATACGTTCACGCCGCCATTCAGAGCGAAGCCGTGGATTTTCTGGTCAAGCCCGTGATGAAGGACGCGCTGATTCGCGCCTTTGAGAAGGTTCGCAGGAAGCTGGACGAGCAGCGCGCCGGGCGCTATTCCCTGCGCCACCTGATGAGCCCGGACGTGGAGGAAAAGGAAAACGCGCTGGCGCAGACCGTGGCCGACGGCAGTCTGACCGGCTTCGACGATGCGTGGCAGGCATGGCTTTCCGCCGCGCAGGGTGCGACGGGCGCGACGGTTTCGGCGCTGACGGCGCGTCTTCTGAAGAATCTGTACCAGCTTCTGGACAGCCGCGGCGTGCTGATGCCGGAGGAATACGGCCGCGACGCCGCCTACCGTCAGCTGGACGCCATGCAGGATCACCCGAACCCCGCCGTCATCCGCGCGCTGCTTCAGCGCGTCGCCGAGCAGCGCTGTCTCGCGCCCGCGCAGGACGATCTCGCGCAGCGCGCCAAGCAGTGGATCGCCGCGCATCTGAGCGAGGATTTTTCGCTGGACGACCTGTGCGCCGCGCTGTATGTCAGCAAAGGACACCTGTGCCGGGAATTCAAGAAGACGGCGGACGACACCGTGATGGGCTATGTGGAAAAGCAGCGCATGGAAAAGGCCGCCGCGCTGTGGCAGCGCCGCCGGTGCAGCTACGCCCAGCTTTCCGCGATGGTCGGCTACAAGGACAGCCACTATTTCAGCAAGGTCTTTCATAAATATATGGAGCGCCGCGCCGCGCAGGCGGACGGCGCAAAGGGAGGCCGCTCATGATGAAGCTGCGCGGCATGGTTCCGCGAAACCGGCTGCTGTTCCTTCGAAATTTTATCTTTGTTCTGCTGGTGCTGCTTTTGTTTTCCTGCTTCGTCGTCTCCATTTATCAGCACCAGATTCGCAAAATGATTCTCAGCGACATCGAGCTTCTCAACCTTTCCAGTCTGGAGCAGAACATTCAGACGCTGGACGGCGCAATGCTGGATCTGCGGGAGCTGACGTTCACCGCCTGCGAGGGCTCCGAAATGGGCATATTCTTCAGCAGCGACCCTCAGATCGAGCCCATGCAGAAGCTCTTTGACGAAAACATCGAAAAGGCCACCGAGCGCCTGACCTTCTTTCGCTCGGCCAGCCCCTACATCGAAAGCATCTACGCCTATTCCATCCGCATGAATCGGCTGATTTGCAGCACGAAATGGAGCTCCGAGGCTCTGCAGCGCAGCAACAGCTGGCGCACGGCTGCGGAGCAGTGCGACAGCCGCGGCACGATCCGCGTGTTCTTTCAGCGCTGGAACGATCGCTATCCCTACCTGCTCACACTGATTCGCGCCATTCCCGCGAAAAACGGCGGCATTGCGGGCTATATGATGGTGGACGTGAACATTGAAAAGCTGGCTTCTCTGGTGCTGGGCAGCTTCCCGAACAAGGAAAACGGCCGCCTGTTCGCCGTTGATTCCTCCGGACAGATGCTGCTGAGCACGCCCTATTACCTGCTGGGCGAACGAAGCACGCTTCCGGATGAGCTTCAGGCGTTCGCGAGCGGAAAAGGGGGCGTTTCCCAGATGCTGCGTGTGGACGGAAACGACTATATCGTGTCCTGTCAGGATTCCACGCAGGAGGGCTGGCGCTATATCCTTCTGCGCCCCTACCAGCAGTATTTTTCCCTGACCGCCCGGGGCGAGTGGATTTTCTCCCTGATGCTCACGCTGGTGCTCGTGATGGTGCTGCTGGTCGTGGCGCTCATCGCGTTCGCCACGTTCCACCCGCTCAACCGAATCATCACCGCCATTGAGGAGCCCGCCGCGCCGCCGCCCGCGCAAAATCGAAGCGGAAAGGGCATGCAGGAGGTCGAGCGCATCATTCAATCCGTGTACGACCTGCGCCTGACGAACAGCGCCATGCAGTCCCAGCTTAACGAGAAGATTCACGAATTTTCCCTCGAGCAGGTGCGCGCGCTTCAGCACCAGATGGATCCGCACTTCCTCTATAATGTGCTGGACTACTTCCGCTGGGTCGCTATCGACGAGCTGGGCGAGGGCAGCGCGCTGGAGGAAATGGCGCGCACGCTCTCGGAATACTTCCGCATTGCCCTGCGGCGAAGCGACTACGTAGTGCCCCTGCGCGACGAAATGCACCATGTGGAGCTGTTCATGCAGCTGTACGCCTACCGCTATGCCGGCCGCCTGCAGGTGCATAACGACGTGCCGCCGGACATGCTGGACTGCCGTGTGCTCAAGCTCAGCATTCAGCCGATTGTGGATAACGCCATCAAGCACGGCCTGCGCCCGCGCCGGTATATGGGCAACATCTGGATCGGCGCGAGCCGCGAGCCGGGCGGTGTAATCGTCGTCACGGTGGAAAACGACGGCGAGCGCATGGCGGAGGACGCGCTTGAGCGCATCAACAGCCAGCTCAACCATCCAGAGGCCAGCGATCTGGACGAGCACATCGGGCTTTCCAATATCGCCCGCCGCATTCACCTGATCTTCGGCACGGCCTTCGGCGTTTCGCTGCAAAACACGGCCACGGGCGTGATCGTGCGCATGCGCCTGCCCGACCGCATTCCCACCCCGAGCGACGCCTCCATTTCCCCTCCGCTGCCCGAGAACCCGGACGCAAATTCATAAGCATTTCAGCCGTTCTATCGCTTTTCAGGCAATGGAACGGCTATCTTTGGCAAATTTGATAATATTTTCCCCAATATGTGAATTATTTCACGCTGTGCAATGAGGCGTTTTCATGTCATAATAGCAATGAAAAAGGGAGCGGTATGCCGCTCGCCCAACGCACACGCAAGACATATGGAGGAATCGTCATGACCGTCCAAACCGCAGGCGTTCGCAAGCCCTCAAGGCGGAGTCGCGCGCTCATCAATTTTCAAAAGAACTGGCAGTATCTGCTGCTGTGCCTGCCCTCTGTGGTCGGCTATATCTTCTTCCATTTCGTGCCGCTGGCCGGCATGATGATGCCCTTCACGGAGTACACCTACCGCGACGGCATTTTCGGAAGCAAATGGATTGGCTTTCAGAACTTCACCACGCTGTTTCACTCGCCCGCCTTCGGCAGGCTGATTCGAAACACCGTCTCCTACAGCACATCCTTCATCATCATCGGCCACGTGATCGCCATTTTCACGGCGCTGATGCTGTATGAGGTCGGCGGCAAAAAGCTCAAGAAGCTGTATCAGACCAGCATGATGATTCCGAACTTTCTTTCGTGGGTCATCGTCGGCTATATCACCTACGCCATCCTGCATCCCTCCTACGGCTTCATGCGCCAGATTCGCGACGCGATGGGGCTTCCCTATTACGACGTGTATACCGACCCCACGTGGTGGCCGCTCATTCTGACGCTGACCGCCATTTGGAAGGGCATGAACGGATACCTGACGTATTACGCCTGCCTGATGGGCGTTGACCCCACGCTGTACGAGGCCGCGGTTATCGACGGCGCGACGCGCTGGCAGCAGCGCCGCTACGTCTCCCTGCCCGCGCTGGTGCCGCTGATCACGCTGTTTCTGATTTCCGCTGTGGCGGGCATCTTCAGCAATGACTTCGGCCTGTTCTACACCATTCCCCGCAACGTTGGCCTTCTCTACGAAACCACGGACGTGATCAACACCTACGTTTACCGCGGCCTGCAAAGCGGCAGCTTCCTGCAATCCAGCGCCATTGGTCTGATGCAGAGCGTAATCGGGTGCATTCTCTTGGTTACCACGAACTCCATCGTGCGCAAGGTCTCGCCCGAGAATTCGATGTTCTGAGGAGGAAAGAGCTATGGCATTCTCATCCAAAACCCGCAGGGAGCTCTGGAAGCTTCCGATTCACCTGATGTTCCTTCTGATCTCCGTTACGATGATCGTTCCGCTGATCATGATCGTGTCCATTTCCATCTCGGAGGAATCGCAGATTCTGGGCATCGGCAGCGGCACGGGCTTCTCCATCTTGCCCAAGGGCTTTTCGCTGGACGGCTATCGGCTGGCCTTTCGAAATCCGGACGCCGTGGTCAAGGCTTATGGCGTAACCGCCTACTCCGCCTTCCTCGGCACGCTGATTTCCATGACCTCCGCCGGAATGATCGCCTACCCGCTCGCGCGCAGCAACTTCCGCTATAAGCCGATCATTCAGCGCTATCTGCTGATCACCATGCTGTTCGGCGCGGGCACCATTCCCACCTATATCGTCTACACCCAGTATTATCATCTGGGCGACAGCCTGCTGGTATACATCCTGCCCTGCATCTGCGGCGGCGCGGGCACCACGTTCATGCTGCGCGCCTACATAAAGGGGCTGTCCGAATCGCTGTATGAGTCCGCCGAGCTGGACGGCGCGTCGGAGCTGCACATCTTCTTCTCCATCGTGGTGCCGCTCTCCATTCCCATGTTCGCCGCGCTCGCGTTCATGAGTCTGGTCGGCCGCTGGAGCGATTGGGGAACCTCGCTGGTGTATATCCGCAACCCTGATTTGTACACCCTGCAATACCTGCTGCAGCGCATCCTGTCTCAGGAGCAGTTTATGAAGCAGATGGCACAGAACCCGGTCGAGGGCGTGGACATGTCCTCGTACACCGCCCCCACCGAGACGCTGCGCTACGCGATGGTCATCATTGCGGCCGGCCCCATGCTGGTTGCCTTCCCCTTCTTCCAGAAATACTTCTCGAAGGGTCTGACCATCGGTTCCGTGAAGGGCTGATCGCCCGCCCCCGTTCTGATACGAAAGGGGTTCCTCCCTTTCAAATATATTAGGAGGTACGTTCCATGAAGAAGTCTCTGGTTTCCCTGCTTCTGGCGCTGGTACTCGTTGTCACCTGCGCTCCGTTCTCGCTGGGCGAGAGCGAGCTTGAGCCCGTGACCCTCAACGTGTGGGTTGGCGGCTACAAGCAGAAGGACTCTGACCGCGTTTGGGAAGTTGTCAACGAAAAGCTGGCGGATTACCTGCCCAACACCAAGCTGAACATCGTTCCCATCTCCTTCGATGAATACGCTTCCAAGTGGTCCAAGTCCATGGCGGCCGGCGAGCAGATCGACGTCGCGTGGCTGGGCTGGGTGCACGACATTTCCAACGAAGCCAAGATGGGCTCCCTGCTCAAGCTGGACGACCTGATCGCCGAGTACGGTCAGGACATGGTCGCCGAATACGGTCAGGATCTGCTTGATTCCGATCGCGTCAACGGCGGCATCTATTTCATCCCCAACGGCCCGGCGCTGGGCGGCGGCAAGTACTGCATCGTCTTCCCCAAGGAGCTGCTTGAGAAGGCCGGCATGCCGAACTTCGCGCAGGAATTCGAAGACCTCATGATGGAGGTTTTCGACGCCTACACCGTTGAGAACGTGAAGAAGCTCTATGACAAGATGGAAGAGTACCTCGAGGCCCTGAAGGAAGCCGGCTGCATCAACATGGGCGTGAACGGCAAGGTTGTTGACAGCAACTACGGCCCCTTCGGTCAAACCTACACCAACCAGTGGGGCTATGAGCGTATGTTCCAAGTCAACTGGGGCGACGACACCTTCACCGTCCAGAGCATGTACGTGCCCGGCAGCGAAGTCTATGACATCGACGCCTTCGAGTGGGAGCGCATCAACGAGTGGTACAACAAGGGCTACATCCGCGAGGATTACGCCTCCGCCGGCTGGTCTCCCTTCGGCGCGGGCTATGCCTTTGAGAACATGGCCGTGTGCGGCGGCAACCAGTTCGCCTACGACTACGTGAACTGGAGCAAGGAAGAGGTCTACGAAATCTACAGGAACGTGTACGGCTGGGACGTTGAGATCGCCGTCTGCAACCCCGTTCAGACCAAGGGCGGCCGCGACTTCTCCACCGGCGTAGGCATCCCCTACACCAGCAAGAACCCCGAGCGCGCCATGATGCTCATCAACCTGCTGCACAGCGAGAAGGGTCAGGAAATCTTCCGCCTGCTGGCCTACGGCATCGAGGGCGAGCACTACACCGTGAACGCGGACAACACCGTTACCTTCGCCAACCCCACCGGCCGTGAAGGCTCCGATTCCACCTACGGCCTGTCCGACTGGTCTATCGGCTCCAACCTGAACAAGATCGGCAAGGATCAGGAAACCGTCAAGAAGCAGGTTGAGCTTTCCAAGACCGCCGTCGTCAACCCGCTGAACCGCTTTGTGTTCGATCGCAGTGCTATCAGCGATCAGTGGAGCAACTGCGGCTCGTTCGTGGGAAACAACCTGTTCGCCATGGTTATGGACGACTGGGAGGCTCGCCGCGCGCAGCGCGACAAGGACTTCGCGGATTGCGGCGTTATGGACATCATGGAAGAGCTGCAGCGCCAGATCGACGAGTACGTGGCCGAGAACAACATCACCGGCTGGCCGGATCGCCGTGCCGCCGCAGGCATGAACTGATTCATACCTGAACACGCGCAGGCGGAGGGGCTTTGGCTCCTCCGCCTCCATTTATACGGGAGGTTATTTCGAATGGAACGACTCTATTTCCCTTCCTTTGACGGCGCGCAAATTTCCCTGCTGCTGGAGCGCCCGGAGAACGCCGGCCCGCGCCCCTGCGTCGTGTTCCTGCACGGCGGCGCGTGGCGCTTTGGTCTGGCGGATTCCTATTCCAAGCACATGCGCTACGCCGTCAGCCGCGGCGCTGTGGGCGTATCCGTAGAATACCGGCTTGCGACGGAGGGACGCAGCGTGCGCCATTGCATCGGCGACTGCGTGGCCGCCATGCAATACCTGCGCAAAAACGCGGACGCGCTCGGCATCCTGCCGAACAAAATCTGCGTATGCGGTGAATCGGCCGGCGGTCATCTGGCGCTGTGCCTCGGCACGCCCGCCATCGTGCCGGAGGCGGACGCGCGCCCGGACTACATCGTCAACTTCAACGGCGCCGTCGATCTGACCGGCCGTCTGAACGTAGAGCTTTGGGGCGCGTGCGAAACAAAGAACACCGATTCGCGGGAATGGCTGGAAAAGTACCGCGCCGGCGCCGCCGTCTCCCCTCTTCTGCAGGCCGGAGCGGACAACACGCCTGTGACCCACATGCAGGGACTGTGCGACGAAATCATCTTCCCCTATGAAACCGCCCAGCTGCACGACCGGCTGACCGCCTGCGGCGTGCGCAGCGAGCTGATTCTGCTGCCGGGGCAGAAGCATTCCTTCATCCTGTTCAATTACCAGTCACCCGACGAAACCGTTCAGAAATATCTGGATATGGCGGGCGACGTGATGGCCAGAGAGGGCTTCCTTCAGTAATCGAATGCCGGGTCGGGAACCCGCAAAATGCAGGTTGATGGCGCACGGGGTTTCGTGGCGGTTAGGCGCAAACGCCGCAATATATAGTGGCTAATTAGTTTTGTAAGCACTATATGTAGTTTTTCAATTTTTCCAAAATAGGGGTGAAAACGAGCAAAATAAGCGCAAAAATACGAAAAATTACGGCAAAATAGCCTTTTCGTTCCACATGGATTTCCGCTAATTGGGGGCGTTATTGTATCTGTCAAGCCCTCGCTGTGGCTGTTATTGCATCTGTCAAGTTC
>CAVERI010000080.1:0-12259 GCA_963618055.1 bacterium
AATCTGGACGTATGCCATTGCGTTCTGGGACAAGGAATGCCGAATCGCGGCGAAGTGTGCGACGAAATAACGGAATACGGGAGAAAAGAGCAGCCGTCAGAGAAATTCTGGCGGCTGTTTTTTATGCGAGATGGATGATTTACCAATGGTTGATTCTTCCTCGGGAAAGCTGACAGCTTGAAATTTAAATTTCTGTGAAATATGTAACATATGCGTGGTTTACGACATAATATAGTGTAAGAACAAAGGGAAATCGTACATGATTCTACAAATTTAAAAACAAAGGAGGAGAACGAATGAAGATGACGTGGTTTGGGGACGTTGAGGAGCATCGAGGATCGTTGACGTGCTGGACAACCACGGCAATGCAGAACGGCGGCCGGTCATTTCTGCATCGGGGAGCGTTCGCGGGCGAAGCGCGGATAAGCATTACGCAGGAGAAGAATAAGACCGTCGTTTCAACGATTATTGGCGACACGCGTCCGGCTTGGATCATCGGGTTCACCAATCTGGTGATTCAGGAGATGAATCAGGGAAGGTGGTCGACGGTTATGGTGATCCGGGACAAGTTTAACTATCATATGACCTGCCACATCTACCGGGCGGCGCTTCCCAAGAGAGAGCTTGGAAAATACCGAGCCTTCGCGGATTTCTTTAAGGTTTGCAGCGCCAAGGTTCACAGGGAGCGGGTCGGAAGCTGGGAGAAGCGCTTAACCTGAAGCGTGAGAACGTTCTCATCGTTATGAAAAAATCTCTCCCTGCTTTGCGCGCAACAGGGAGAGTATAGTCAGGCAAGCCGCGCGGCCGCGCGCTGGGTTTTCAAAAACGCCTCGTGCTGGGCACGGCTTTCGGTGATGAATTCGTGGGTCAGATACGCGGGCTGAATTTCCCGAATCAGCTTCGCCGCGGCGGAGGTTTCAAACGGGCGGTGCGGGTCGATCTTCAAAATCCATTCATAGGCGCTGCCCAGCCGCGTCCAGTAGTCGCCGTCCTGCGAAACCCGCGCGGCCAGCATGGCTCGAACCGCGTCGCCGGTTGCGCCGAAATTCATGTGCAGCCCGCGCACGCGGCTCGCCAGCGCGCCGTGCGCGTCCATTTGCCGAAGGATATAGGCCGCGCCGTCGCGCTCACCCGTCAGGTCGAGATTGGTATGCATCAGATGCCCGACGTCCAGCATGATTCCGGTTCGGGGATGGCGCACGGCGTCCAGCAGCCGGCGCGTCATTTCCGGGCGCGTGAACGTGAAGCCCGGCCACCACAGGTTTTCCAAGAGCAGCTCAAAGGAATACATCCGCCCTTCCATCGCCCGGTTCAGCACCTCGGCGGAGGCGTCGATGACCTCCTCGTCCGTGTGCTCGAAGCGATAGGAAACCGTCTCGCGGATGGACACATCCGAAACGTGAAACACCACGTATTTTACGTGAAGCGACTCGGCAAAGTCCATTTGCCCGCGGAAGAAATCGACGATCGCTTCCGGCGTTTCGCCGCCGAAGCGGTCATATGCCGCCTGCATCGTGCCGAATTCCCGCAGAACGGACTCCTCCCGTCCGCGGTAAAAATCGACCCAGCATGGGAAATAGCCCAAATGCAGCCCGGATACCGCGTCCGGCGGCAGGAAGGAAAGCGTGTTTTCGCCCCACGGCATGACCTCCAGCCCGTCCAGCGAAAACGCGCGCAGGAAGGCGCGCACGTCGTCCGCGTCCCGATAGCGCTCAAGGTCGTATACCGTGTTCGTGAGGTTCGTCGTTTCAATCATATGTCAAATCCGTCTCCCTCATAAATCAGTCTTCCGCCGTCCAGCGTGCAGCGCAGGCAGCCGCCCGCGCCCACGTGCCACGCCCAGTAGTCCTTCTTGGGCTCGCCCAGCTCGCTCATCAACGCCATCACCGTGCCGCCGTGCGCCACGATTATCAGCGGCTCGCCGCCGTCCGCCGCGCAAACGCGCTCGAAAGCCCGCACCGTGCGCGCGACAAAGCCGCGGCGGTTCTCGCCGCCCGGGCAGTCGCCCTCGCACAGGCCGTCGACCCACGCGCGATAGGCCGCGTTGTCCCTCATATCGTCGGCGGAACGGTTTTCAAACGCGCCGAAGTCCATTTCCCGAAGGCCGTCCACAATGATCTGCCGCGCGGCGGGAAACAGAATCGCCGCCGTCTCCCGCGCGCGCAGAAGCGGACTTACATACACCGTTTCGATTCCCCTGAGCGGAGCTGCCGAAAGCGCCGCGCGCCCCTCCGCGCAAAGCGGCTCGTCCGTCCGGCCGATATAGCGCCGGAGGCGGTTGCCCTCGGTCAGGCCGTGGCGAATCAGATATACGCGCCTCATTTCAGCACCTGCGGAAGCCCGCACACCATGCGCACGACGCGCTCCGCCTCCGCCGCCAGCCGGTTCACCAGCCGCCCCGTCTGCTCGCGCGCTTCGCGCTCGTTTCGATCCAGCGGAACGATGCCGCTGCCCACCTCGCAGACGATTATGACCTCCTTCTCCCGCAGCGCGTCAAACAGCGCCTGCGCGCTCTCCGGCGCGCGCGCCACAAGGTCTTGAAGGTTGTAAATCACCGGCCGCGCGTCCAGCACCGCGTCCGCCATCTGTTCATCCGTGCAGCCCAGCGCCCGGCGTGCGTAGGTGCGCTTGCCCGACGCGACGCCGCCCGTAATCAGAATCATTCAAATTCCTCCCAGATTGATCGCCGCCAGCATGAAAAGCTCCGCCAGCGACAGGAAATATCCGCTCAGGTCGCCGCTCATGCCGCCGAACTGCTTTGTGCAGATTTGGTACAGCCGAGCCGCCGCCAGCCCCGCCGCCAGCGGAAGCAGAAGCCCCCGCGCGCCGCAGAGCACGACCAGCGCCGCGCTTAAAACGACAATCCATCCGCCCAGCAGCCAGAGACACAGCCGCTTGTCCGCCGACGCGCGAAACGTGGCCAGAAGCCCGCGCCCGTCTGTCCCCGGATACGCCAGCGAGCAGAACCCGCTCACCGCGCGCGACAGTGTGAACATGCCGATGAGCGCCCCCGACGTTCGCAATCCTTCCTTCATCGTCGCGTTCAGCGCCAGCGCCGCCGCCAGATACACGCCCACGTAAATCACGGCGAACGCGCCCGCGTGCGGGTCCTTCAAAATTTCCCGCTTGCGCGCGGGCTCGGTGTAGCTGCTCAGCGCGTCCACGGTGTCGGCGAAGCCGTCCAAGTGAATGCCGCCGGTCACCAGAATCGGAAGAATCGTCATGGCCGCGCCGCGAAGCAGCGGCGCGGCATGGAAGCGCGCGCACGCAAGGCGCAGAAGAAGCGTCAGCGCGCCGATCACAAGCCCGACCAGCGGAAACGCGGGCAGCATATAGCGCATGTTGTCGTCTTCCCACTTTACACGCGGCGTCGGCAGACGCGAAAACATCTGGAACGCGGTCACAATCGAACGAAGCGCCTTCATGCCCGGCCTCCCTTCAGCCAGATCGGCCGTCCGCAGACGACCTCGCACACCTCGTCCGCCATTTCGGCGATTTGGCAGCCCAGCCGTCCCATAATCTGTATATACCGCTCGGTGCCCTCGCCGTACTCGCGGCCGTCCGAGCCCACCTCGTTGGTCACGATGACCAGATTCGCCGCCCGGCGCGCCAGCGAACGGACGCCGTCCATGCAGCGCGCCTCCGCGTTTTTTCCGGCGCCGTCCGGCTCGAACATTTCGTTCGCCACCAGATTGCCCAAGCACTCAAGCAGCACGCTTGCGCCCTCCGGCAGCGGAAGACTTCCAACGTCCACGCCCTTTTCCAGCGTTTCAAAGCCCTTCCCGGCGCGCAGCCGCCTGTGACGCGCAATGCGCCGCTCGGCGTCCTCGCCGTAGGGGATCATCGTGGCGACGTACACGCGCGGGCAGGGATATTGAAGCATCCGCGATTCCGCGTAGGTGCTTTTCCCGCAGCCGGAGCCGCCGGTAATCAATGTAATCATGCAAGCTCCTCACATGCCGATGTCCGAGAACGTCAGCATATTATTGTAGATTTCAAGCGCCATATCGAGCATCGGCATCGCCGCGACCGCGCCGGTGCCCTCGCCCAGCCGCAAACCCGCGCAGATGAGCGGCTTCAGGCGCAATTCCTCAAGCAGCAGCCGTCCCGCCGGTTCCGCGGATACGTGGCTGGCGAGCATGCACGCGCGCGCGCGCGGACACAGCCGCGCCGCCGTCAGCGCGGCCACGGCGCTGATTACGCCGTCCACCAGCACAGGGACGCGCGCCAGCGCGCCGCCGATGAACACGCCCGCCATGGCGGCAATGTCGTAGCCGCCGAGCTTTTGCAGCACGTCGAACGCGTCGCCCGCGTCCGGCTCGTTCACACGGATTGCCTGCTCAACCACCTGAATCTTCCGCCGCAGGCTTTCGTCGCTCAGGCCGGAGCCGCGCCCGGTTACCTCCCGCGGCGAACGCCCCAGAAGCACCGCCGCCATTGCCGCCGACGTGGTCGTGTTGCCCACGCCCATCTCGCCGGTCGCCAGCAGGCGATAGCCCTGACGGGCAAGCGCCTTCGCGCGCTCCATGCCGAAGACCAGCGCGGCCTCCGCCTGCTCCGCCGTCATGGCCGGGCCGAAAAGGAAATTCCTCGTGCCGTCCGAGATGTGCGGGCCGCCCAGTCCGGCTTCGCTTGAACGCGTGAACATGCCCACGTCATAGGGAAAAACCTCCGCGCCCGCCAGACGCGCCATGCGGCACACGTTGCTCTCCCCGCGCGCCATCATCTCCGCCACGGTTCGCGTGACGCGCACGGGCGTAATGGCAATGTCAGGCGCGGCAACGCCGTTGTCGGCGCACATCGCCAGCACCGCGCGCGGCTTCAGGCGGATTTTTTCGCTGCCCGTAAGCGCCGCGACGGCCACAAGATCGTCCTCTAATGCCCCCAGACTGCCCACAGGCTTGGCAATCTCGTTCAGCCGCGCCCGCGCCCGCTGCGCCGCGTCCTCGCCCGGCGGCAGAATCCGTTCGTTTATCGCGCAAAAATCCAGCATCGTTTTTTCTACCTCTTTTCTGCGTCCAGTATACCCCGCAATTGCGCTTTCGTCAATCGCCGATGGATTATTTGCCCTGTGCCCGCGGATATTTAGCAACCAGTCTCAAAAATGCGCAAGAACCGAGCGAAATCTGGCAACCGGGCGCGGATTTCCAATTGACAAGATATTGCCAATTCTGTAAAATTAACAGTAAAGGATGTGGAGAAGTTGGGCAAGACAATGGACAGAATGTTGACGCCGCGCGAGATTTATCGCTGGCTCTGTAACGGTGTTGAAAACGATAAGGATAAATCCACCGCCGCGGTCAGAATCGTAAAAACGACGCTGATTCGCTTCTGGCGGGAGCTTCTCATGGAGATTCTGGATGACGACGCGCTGGCAATGCTGGACAGCACGAAGGAAAAGCGCTCCAGAAGCTTAAGCAATATCATGAACCGAAGCGGCTCCTCAGCCGTCATGTCTCCGCTTTACGAGGCCTTTGCCAAGGAGATGGACAGCACGAAGTTTCTGCGTCTGACCGTCGCGTGGCTGGAAATGCTGAATAAGCAGGAGCCGGACTGGTTTCTGTTTATGGAATCCCTGTGCGCGTTTGAGGATCAGTGCATGGAGGGCGACTGCGCGATTACCTCGGAGATACGGGCGCATCTGCTGGCTCTGCGCGAAGAGGTGAATGAGACGTTCGCGGCGGATTATCAGAGTCAGGGCTTTTACTGCTGCGTGCAGCTGGCGTGGCTCACGATCTATGCCTTTCTGGGCAGCAATATGAACAACCGGCGCATTGCGTTTTACAGAAGAAGCCCGGAGATGTCCGCCAGTCAGCTGTATATGAAGTACCGTCATGTTACGTTCGGTCGCTTCGTGCCGCTGGTTTTGACCTCGCGCGAATGCGAGGCCTGCAAGCAGGCGCGCGTGAAGGAGGCGTATGTTCCCTGCCCGGCCAATCTGATCGAGGCACTGTATGCGCATCTGGAGGAGCGGGGCAAGGTGCTGGTTTCAGCCGCCGGCGGCATGGGAAAAACGGAGCTCGTGCGGCAGGTGCTCGTGCGCTGCGGCGAGCTGGGACGCTACAGCCGGCTGGCGTTTGTTCAGTATGCGGACGATTTGGCCTCCAGCTTCCAAAACGCCCTTCGGGAGCTCAAGGGCATGGAGCCGCAGGAGACGCTTCGCGCGGCGGGCGAGCTGCTGGACAAGGCCTACAGCGGAAGAACGCTGCTGATTATCGACAATGCCCGGATTGATAACGAGCCGGAGCTATGGCAGGCGGTGGCGTGCTTTGGCTGCGACGTGCTGGTGACCTCCCGTCAGAGGGAGCTGGACGGCTTTGCGGAGTTTTATCTTTCGCCCATGGGCGTGGGGGAGACCAGAAGACTGCTGGAAATCAGCTGCGGCTTCCCGCTGTCGGACAGCGGAGAGGAGTTTGAGCGTCTGCGCGACCGCGTGAACGGCCATCCGCTGGCGGTGATCCTTCTGGGAAAGGCGCTGAAGGCGCGTTCGCTCACCGTAGCGGCGCTGAATAAAGAAATCGATACGAGCGGCTACCGAAACCTGCGGCTGATTCAGCGCGGCGAAAGCGAGAGCTTTATTGAAAAGCTCAAAAAGGTCTTTTCCACGGCGATCGTAGACCCGAAGTCGCGCAAACTGCTGGTGCTGTTTTCCATGCTTGATTTTCAAAACTGGGCGGCCAGAAACGTAGAAACGCTGCTTCTGGACGCGGAACCGGATGTCAAAAAAGTGTCGGAGCTGTTGTATCGCAACCATCTGAACGGATGGCTGGAGCTGAACCAGAAGGGCTATGCGATGCAGCCGGCGATCGCCGAGGCGATGCGCACGGAATGCGGCATGCTTCAGGATTATCCGATGCTGGAGGCTCGCCTCCGGGAGATGTTCGCGCAGGACGTTGACGGGCTGTACTGTCTGGGAACGGACGCGGTCGCGGGCACGCACATGGTTGCCTTCCTTGCGGAAAACGGAAAGGGCGTGCCGGAGGAGATCATCCTTGGGGCAATGGTATATGCCAATATGGAGGTCTCTTCGGAAATCTTGAAGCGGCTGCTGCCGTTTTGCGCGAAAAGCGAGAATAAGGAAACGCGTTTTCTTGCGCACTGCTATGAGCGCGCGGATATTCTGAACAAGGACAGGAGCTCGAAGGAAGCAAACGATATTGCTCCGATGCTGAAGGAAGCGGAGGATATCGATTTTTCGAATCCGCTTGCCGTATTGGGCGTGGAAATCGTGGCCGCCATGCTGGACGACTGGAATGAGGAGATATTTGAGCTGCTTGGCCGCGCTTTGAAAAGCTGTCGAAACTCCATTCCGCGCGGAGAGGCGCTCCTGCAGTACGCGAATATGCTGATGGATTCGAGCGGGGACTTTATGAAGGCAAGGGAGCTCATGGCGCAGGCGGAGGAAATGGATCCGAAGCAGAAGGCGCTTGGCTTCCAGATGCTGCTTCAGTTCGCCATTTGCTTTCTGGAAGACAAGACCGGCGTTCAGACGGAATATCTCGCGAAAGTGGAGCGGCTTGCTGAAAAGATGCAGCATGTGTATCACGATTTTGTTTCCAACGACTCGTGGATGACTTTTTATTCGTTTCTGGCGGACATCTGCTATAAGCAGGGGTTGCCGGAAAAAACGGAGATGTACGCGCTGCATAGTATTGAGGAGTATGAAAAGATCGCGAAGGACAGCGTGCGAAACGACCCGATCAACCTGTGGCGTCTGGCACAGGCATACCGGCGCGCGAACCAGCCGGAGAATGCGCTGGAAGTGAATCATCGAATTATGCGCAGCTTAAAGCGGTATGATCGGCTGTCGCCGGTGGTTCTACACGCGTGGTTTCAGCGCGGCGTCGCGTTCTACGAGACCGGGAAATACAAGCAGTCTCTGCAGGCGTTTAAAGAGTGCATCGAGCGGATGAACGAATGCGAACAGCCGGATCCGTTCGGCCGCGTGACCGCGTATTTCGAAATCGCCCGGACGCTGGACGCCATGAATAAGAAGGAAAAGGCACAGGAATACATCGACGCCATCCTCGAGGATTATAAAACCCTGCGGCAATACGGCCTCGTCCTGCAGGAAGACCTTCGGCCTATGCTGGCGTATGTTCGCGGGGATTGATGGTTTAAAGGAATATCTGCACCGGGTATTGCAGTGCACGGCAGTACTCGGGATAGGATAGAAGTTTCTGCTCATTGATAGAGAAACGACAAGGGAGGGAGATCGCAGAACCGGGAAGCATGCGCAGCAGCTGCGCCGCGCGTGCATCGGCTCAAAAAATGCGCTTGCGAAGGAGAACGCAGCATTCATATATCTGGACGACGTTAGGAGGATGAAAACCGTGAAGAAGCAATGGCTTTGCCGGTTCATGATCGTCTGTCTGCTTGTTTCCATGCTTCCGTACATGGGAGCGCAGGCCGACAGCTACACGATTACCGTGCCAAGCGGTAGCCTGAGCACGAAGCTGGACTTCCTGAAGACTTACTTCAAGCCCGGATGGTACTGGAACAACTGGTCGGACTCCGATCTGGGAACCAGCTATCAGCAGAATACCATTACGGTCAACGGACATAAGACGACGATTTCGACCAAGCCGTGTGGAACGCATACCGAAAATTCCGACCACACAGATAACTCATGTAACAGTGCTTCGTGGGTTGGATTGAGAGGTAAACAGTGCTGCGGTTACGCGCGTATGATCTTCAACCTAGTATGGGGCATTGACCAGGAGAACGATGCCTATACGCTGGTTTACAATTCGACCAATAAGGATGCCAGCTGCGTGAACTACGTTAGAGCGGGAGATGTTATTTACGCGGGCAACCACTACATATTCGTAACGGCTGTTAATGAAAATAATGTAACGGTTACGGACTGCAATTTTAATAATCATTGCATCATTCGATGGGGTGCGTCCTTCACTAAGGATAAAATCAAATCCATGATGAGCAATGGCGGCGGGACCGTCTATTCTCCGAATCCGATCGTTGTTGAGGATTCCACCAACGCGTGGAAGCCGTACAAAAACGTATCTGGTTCTAATATGAACGTTCGTCGCCAGCCGTATGCCGGTAGTGTTAAGGTCGAAACGACTATCAAGAAAGACGAAATTGTCTATGTAGATGAAAATCGCATAGTTTCTAAGAGCAATGGAATGTGGGCGTATTGCAAGACCTCGGAGGGTAGGTATGGTTGGATAAACATCAAGAGTGGCAATACGACCTACTGCGAGTTGACGAAGGACGGAACCTATACGGTTCCCAGCGGCAGCGTCAGCGCGAAGCTGGATTATCTGCAGGGGATTTTCACGAATGGAAAGTATTGGAACCATTGGGTATCCTCTGCGCTTGGCTCGAATACGCAGCAGATTATCACGATTAACGGGCATACAACCACGATTTCCAGCAAACCCTGCAATCACGACGACACCAATACTAAAAGCTGCAGTAAATACTGGGGCAAGTTGGATGGCACAAGGAGTCTGGGCTATGCGCGCATGATCTTCAATCTTGTGTGGAATGTTGACCCTGAAAATGGTTCGGCGTATACGCTATATTACAATGCTGACACCAATGATGCCTGCTGCTTGGATTATGTGAAGGTTGGCGATATGATCCAGACGCAGGAATGGCATGTCATGGTTGTTACCGCCGTAAGCGGAGACACCTTCACTGTGACGGAGTGCAATAAGGGAGGCAACTGTGATATTCGCTGGGGCGTCACGTACACGAAGGCGGCGCTGAAGGCGGAGATGACGAATTCACTCTATTTCCGCGTGTACTCTGCGAGTTCGTTTAACATGAACAGCACGCACGCGGACTGGCAGTCGTATCAGATTGTCAAGGAACCGACTGACAGCATGGGCGTTTATTGCCAGCCGTATACCGACGTCACCAAGGTGGCGACGCTGGCGAAGGATGAAATTGTCTACGTAGACAAGAACCATACCCGCACAGTCAACTCGGTGACGTGGGGCTATTGCAAAACGCTCAGCGGCACCTATGGCTGGATGAAGATCAGCGACGCGAGCGAGTGCGTTCAGGTAGAGAATACCGGCGAAGTGACGGTGATTGACAACATTCCCCGCATCGCGGTCAGCGCGAAAGTTATGACGGGAGACGCGGATACGGATCAGTGCTACATTAAGACGGGTCCCTACGAGGCAGAAACCACCGTGCGTGTGGAGGACAAGGATACGGTCATTTACCTGACGGGCGCTGTGGAGAATCAGTATGGGAACACGTGGTATGTTACCGAGGACGGATACTATGTGTTCGCGGACGATATTGACATCAAGGTCCCGAACGCCACGAATCAAAGTGACACGGAATTCGAAGCCACCGGTATTGCCTCGACCGACAAGTGCGTGGTAAAGGAAAGACCCTACGGAGCTTCCGTGCAGGTGGGCAAGCTTGAAATGGGAACCGCCACGGACATCGTTGGGAAGATCATCAATAACTATGGCAATACATGGTATCGGCAAGCCGACGGCACGTACGTGAGCGGCGATGACGTGCAAATCTTTGAAAAATACACGTATTACTGCAATGTGAAAGGCGACTTCAAGTGGAAAGCGGCCGAGAACCGGCATCAGCTTCCCTACGCGAACGCGCCGATCAAGGGAACGATTGCGGCAAACGTGAGCATGACCGTCGACTGCATCGTGCTTAACGCCTACGGCAATCTTTGGGCGCAGCTGGAGGATGGCACCTTCGCCTGCCTGTACGATAAGTCTTCGGACACTGAGAAGGCCGAATTCACCAGTTTTAAGGAGACGCCTCCCGCGCTGATGTCCTCGATGAAGACGCCTTCCGGGACGCTTGCACAGGGGGAAGCGTTTGACATAAGCGGAAGCGTCTACGGAAGGAATGGCACGCCCATCTTTGGTGCGATGGTTTATATCGCGAAGCCGGACGGCATCGTGGCACAGGGCACGGATTATATCACGTGGGATCTGAACAGCAGCTTTGACCTTGCCAAAGACATGAAGGTCGATGAAGTGTTTGATCTGGCCGCGCTCCCGGCTGGAGAGTATACGTTTGTTGTCCGAGTCGTCATGGGCTTCAGATACAATTCGCGTATCTTCTTATTTGGCAAAGGCTTCGTTTATCTGATAAACGAAACGTTCAATGTGGCGGAGGCAAAGGTTCCCGTTACGGATATCTTCATTGATGAGATATACGCAATCGACATGTACCAGGCATGCACCTTCACCTGCGAGGTTTATCCGGAAAACGCGACGGATAAGAGCGTGACATGGAAGAGCCTGAACGAGGAAATCATTACCGTTGCGGAAAACGGCGAGGTGCTGTCGTATCAGGGGCCCGGAACAGCGACGATTGTGGCTACCGCGAACGATGGCAGCGGCGTGTCCGCGTCGATCGACGTTCCGATACATCTGGTCAGCCTTGATGATTATTATAGCTATACTCCGATGCATGCCAACTTCAAGTGGCTGGAGAATCAGGCGGTATACATGATGCCGAACGGTACTACGATGACGTACAAGGATCGGACGGTCAAGAAGGGACAGGTTGTCGGCATCAGCGAAATCGCGCTGGAGTTCACCGGTGATCTTTGGGCAAAGCTGGATACGGGCGGGTTTGTACTCTTCTATGATTACGATAAGAAGAAAGAACTGGCTGAGCTTGACAGCTTCCAGAACAACCCATTTGCTACGTTCTCTAACGTGTATATGCCCTCCGGGACATTGACGCAGGATGAACAAATCAAGGTGGGAGCTACGATTACCGGCGTAAAAAAGACTCCGATACACAGCATACGGTTGGGCGTGTTTAGTGGAAGCCATGAGTGCTTCGGCACGGGCACACTTACATTCTCCGACCTTACGTACGAAACGACGAAGGTAATTGACAACGGGTACACGACACTTTCGCCCGGCGAGCACACTGCCCAGATTTGGGTCTATATGGGCTTCGTTTACGAATACGCGGGAGCCGTCCATGAGTTCTGCTACGACTCGCCCTGCGGAGAGCTTGAAAGCGAATTCACGATCGTTGAGCCGCCGCAGTATGTGAGCGTTGAGAGCATTCAGGTGACGAACGCGGTTGATACGCTGACGTATGGACAGGCATACACGTTTGCCTGCGCCGTGAAGCCGGACGACGCGACTGACAAGAGCGTCACGTGGAAGAGCTCGAACGAAGATGTCATCAGCGTAGCGTCCGACGGCAGCGTAAGCTACCACGGAACCGGCACGGCGACGGTGACGGTCACCGCCAACGATGGCAGCGGCGTGTCCGCGTC
>CAVERI010000081.1:0-11991 GCA_963618055.1 bacterium
GTGTGTAGCCCTTCGCCTTGCGTGCGGCGGAAAGCTGTGCTCCAAACTGCTCCACGTTTGTTCCTCTTTTCATCACTTCATGCCTTGATATTATAGCGAAATTCGGGCGCTTTTTCAAGATAAAATGCGTTTTCTGCGGATATTTTGTGCTTTATATTCTGTTTTAAATAATTGCCGCCAAGCATCAGGAATTGATCTGACAAAAAGAAAAAAACGCCGCCCCGCCCGGATCCGTCCAGACGAGGCGGCTGTGTTCTGCGCGAAAGGCTCCCGTTACGCCCACGGCGCGAAGAGCGGCGCGCAGATCGTCCGTGTCACAGCGGTACACGTAGCCCTGCATACCGTGAACATGGCCGCTTTGATGTTCAGAAAGCTGTCATCCACAAAACAGCATTCGTCAAGCGCTCGGCAAAGGCGCGGTAGATCTGCAGGAGAGGCTTGAGCCGTCCCACGTAGCAGGAAAAGAGCCGCCCTCCCATCATTGCTGCGGCGGAGACATGCTCTGCCGCGTGGCGCGTGTAAAACAGGCTTGCGTTGGACAAAAGGTACACCGGATGCCCCGCCGTTTTCAAGCCGCGCACCAGCTGCTCGGTATCGGGAAAGACGTCACTGCGGCTGCGGCACGCTGAACACATTCTGCGCGGCAGCATGCAGCCGCTGGGGCAGGGCGCGCACATGCGGCTGTTGGCCTCGGTCTCTTCCAGTGCGGCGCGGTCTGCCATCGCCTGCTCGACGGAGGCAAACCCGTTGTCTGCAAAGCCTGCGCTTCAATGAGCACATTGCACATGTCAAACGCGATGTTCTTGATCATTAAACGATCGATATCTTTCCTTTGCTGACTTTCAGGAACACCATCAGTGAAATGACGGTGGAAAGCGTGAGGATGGAGGACAGCGCCGCAGCCGTGCCGTCGCTCATGCGCATGACCTCCTGATAGATGGCGACCGCGATGGTGGACGTCGGGCCGGAGAACAGCATGATCGACGAAGACAGCTCGTTGATGCAGGTGATCCAGCTGATGATGGCGCCCGATAGGATACCCGGCAGCATCAGGCGCGCCATGATGGTGAAGAAGGTCTTCATCGGCGACACGCCCAGATTGATGGAGGCCTCCTCAATGCTGGGGTCGGTCTGATATAGGAAGGCGGAGCCGGAGCGCACGGTATAGGGCAGCTTGCGTACGACATAGCTGATGACCATGATCGTCGCCGTGCCCGTGAGGATCAGCGGCCTGCGGTTGAAGGCGATGATCAGGCACACGCCCAGCACCGAGCCGGGGATAACGTAGGGGAACATGACCAGCAGATCCATCAGCTGTGCGACCTTGCCGCGCTTGCGTACGATGATGTAGGAAATCAGCATGCCCAGCACCACAATCAGGATGATCGCCGCAATGGAAAACAGGTACGTGTTTCGGATGTTCAGGCCGAGGCTTGCCATGATGCGCTGGTAGTTTTCAAACGTGAACCCGCCGATGAAGCCGGTGAAGTTCGTGCGGATGAAGGACATGACCACGACCGTGATCTGCGGGATCAGACCCAGCAGCGTGATGACGGCGACCGGCAGTGTCACAAGGAAGCGCTTTACGCCGTGCAGCTTAATCTCCTGCGGGGGACGCAGCGCGGTCATCACGTAATTGCGGCGGGCAACGTAGAATTTCTGGAGCAGCAACACCACCAGGGAGCACGTTACGATGATGACGGACAGCGCAGACGCCATGTTCGCGTTTCCGCCCATTTCGCTCATGTACTCGTCGTAGACAAGCACCGGGAGCACGGTGTAACCCTCACCGATAAGCATGGGCGTGCCAAAGTCCGCAAGGGAGGTCATGAACACCATCACCGCGCCGCCCAGAATGCTGGGCAGAACCACGGGCATCGTGACCGTGAACAAGCGGCGCAGACGGCTGGAGCCAAGGTTTTCGGCCGCCTCCTCAAGCGATGAGTCGATGCTCGTGAGCGCGCCGGACACATACAGGTATATGTAGGGGAACAGATGCAGAACGAACACCAGCACAATGCCCCACTGGCCGTAGATGGTGGGCACCGTGAGTCCCAACCGTTGGAACAGCTTGGTGGCGTAGCCCGCGCGGCCAAACAGCAGGATCCACGAATACGCGCCGATGAACGGCGGGCTCATGAGCGCCATGATGATGAAGATGTAGAACATCTTCTTGCCCCACACGTTGTAGCGCGTCATGACGTAGGCTAACGGCACGCCGATGACGATGCAGATGGCGGTGGTGGTGAAGGTGACGAACGCCGTGTTCTTCAGCGCGTTCAGGTAGTATTTGCGGCCGAAAAACCGGCTGTAATTGTATAGAGTGAAGCCCTCCGCCTTCGGGCTGAAGAATGAGCGCGTGAACAGCGTGGCGAAGGGATAGATCAAAAACAGCGCCATGGCCGCCAGAATGATAACCTTGGTAAAGAACCAGAAATCAAGGCGCGGCCGTTCAAGACGCGGGATCGCGGAGCGCCCTAACATGAAAGCACCTCCCCTTCCGGCGTAAAGACGCTGATGGTATCGGGGTCAAAGTCCACATGTACCTTGGCGCCGTCGGGCTTCACGGACAGGGCGTCCTTGGTGTATTCGTTGAGCTGCACGGTCTGACCGTTGTGCAGCTTGACCTCGTATTCGATGAAGTCGCCAAGGAACGTGGACAGCTCGATCGTTCCGGCCATGCCAGTGTCCGCAAAGCGCAGCTGCTCCGGACGGGCGGAGATCTGGCCCCGACCCTCGTAGACGCGGTTCAGGCGCGTGTTTACCATCGTCGCGCCGCCGTCGATGGCAAGCGACGCATGCTCGGGGTCGCCCGCGGCGATGTCGCACTCAATGAAGTTGGAGATGCCGATGAAGCCGGCGACAAACGGGTTATCAGGCTTTTTGTAGATCTGCACGGGCGAACCCACCTGCATGATGTGACCGTCCTTCATGACCGCGATCCGATCGGAGATCGCCAGCGCCTCCTCCTGATCGTGGGTCACGTAGATGGTGGTGATGCCCAGACGGCGCTGCAGCTTTTTGATGACCGTGCGCATCTGCACGCGCAGCTTGGCGTCCAGATTGGACAGCGGTTCGTCCATCAGCAGAACGCGCGGCTCAATGACGAACGCGCGGGCCAGCGCAACGCGCTGCTGCTGACCGCCGGAGAGCTCATTGGGCTTGCGGTCGCGCAGTTTTTCGATCTGCACCAGTTCCAGCGCCTCGTTCACGCGCTTTTTGATCTCGGCGGCGGAGCGCTTCTGCGCCTTCAGGCCGTAGGCCACGTTGTCAGCCACCGTCAGGTGAGGGAAGATGGCGTAATTCTGAAACACCATGCCGATGCCGCGCTTGTGGGCGGGAACGGCGTTGATCACTTGATCGCCGAAGGAGATCGTTCCCTCGTCCACGGTGTTGAAGCCCGCGATCATGCGCAGCAGGGTCGTTTTTCCGCAGCCCGACGGGCCCAGCAGCGTGAAAAACTCGCCGCTCTCAATGTTCAGATCGATCCCGGCAACCGCGGTAAAATTGCCATAACGCTTGACCGCACTCCGGATGTTGACGTTGTGGCTCATGCCCAAGGCACCTCCCATGATGGTATATGAAAAAACGGCTTCCGAACGGTCGCTTTCCCGCCCTCGTGCGGGCGCAAAAAACGATACAGAGCCGGCAGGTGCTTCCCGCCGTTCTTATCTCAAAAATGGGAGAGACGTTCAGGGAAGATCCCCCAGACCGTGCCGCAAGTCAAAAGAATTTGACTTGCGGCGAAAAAGAAATGACGGAACCGCGGGAAGCCGACCGTCCGGCTCCCCGCGGGGCGAATCGATTATTCGGTTACCATATCCTGCCACTTTTCAAGGATTTCTGCCTTGTTATTGGCAGCCCAATCGAAGTCGTAGTCGCACAGATCCAGCTCGCTCAGCTCGCACAGACCTACGGGCACCATGTCGCTGCGCACGGGACGGCGCTTCCAGTTTTCGTTCTGCTCCTTCTGGCATTCAAGACCGGTCACGAAGTCCACGAACAGCTTGGCGTTGTCGGGATTCGGGCAATCCTTGATGATGGCCACGCCATCGGGCACGGCGCTGTTCTGCTTGGGATACACGAAGTTCACAGTGTCATCGCCAGCGTAGAGCACGGCAGACTTTTCGATGGTCACGCCGATGGCGTATTCGCCGGTCTTGACCAGCTTATGGCAGTTGCCGGAGGAGGACTGGATCTTGCCGTCCAGGTTCTCGATGAACTTGTCTACGTAGTCCCAGCCGCCGTTTTCGGGGCCGCCCGCCGCGAAGATCATGGTGCACAGCTGCGTGAACGCAGAGCCGGACTTGGCGGGAGAGGTGAAGGCGATCTTGCCCTTCCACTTGGGATCAAGCAGGTCTTCCCACGTCTTGGGGGCTTCTTCGTCGGTCACCATGGTGCGATTATAGAAGATTACCATGGGCAGGGGGCTTTCGCCGATCCACTTGTCGTCCTTGTCCTTGTACGCATCGGCGATCACGTCGTCGTTGGCGCAGACATAGGTATCAAAGTAGTCCTTGAAAGCGGCCAGGGAATCGGCCCCGCCTCCCCAAAGCACATCCGCGATGGGATTGGCAGATTCGGCAGCCACGCGGTTGAGCAGCTCGCCCGTACCGGCGGCAACGACCTGCACCTTGATGTCGGGGTACGCCTTGCGGAACAGCTCAACGCCGGCGTTCAGGGGATCGGCGTCATGGGGTGAGTAGACCACTAACGTGCCTTCAGCCAGCGCGGCAGTTGTACTGAGTACCATCACGGCGGTCAGAAGAAGTACAAGCAGTTTCTTCATCGTGGAATCCTCCATTCAGTTGATTCGAACGGCGCAGACCCGTTCGTTGTTATTAACAGTATACATAAAGTGTTCTTATTTTTCAAGAGGGGGCAGACGTTTTGAGGAAAAAATTAACAATATACATTCAGGGAAAACGCTTTGCAATCAGTGAATTATTATACTATCATTATTATGATTAATTTCATTATCCGCTATCTGATTTTTTAAATGAGTTTGATAAGTGTGCTATGCCCGTAGACTTTTATGGGCATGGCGCGCCTTTTTGAATCTATACATTCCCGGAAAGCGGCCGAATCCAATCAATGACAAAATAAAGAGGGGTACGGCCTATTTCCTCCGGCTTTGGATGCTTAAGGCTGAGTTTATACTTGTGGAGTGAAAGTTGGTGTCGGAAGGTAATCGTCTCCGCACTCGAGCAAACGCTCCCGAATCCGCGAGCGGAAATCGGGAGCGTTTTTTTGTCTGAAAGCCCCTTCAGGCGAATTACAGAAGCGCGGCGCTGTCCGGGTCGAGGTACATCGTCGTGCCGTCCAGCTCGCGCATCACGGTGGCGGGGCAGGCTTCGCCGACGGGATCGTTCACCGTGCGGCGCACGGCCTCGGCCTTCGTGGACGCGGGCACCACGCAGAAGCGGTACGCCGCGGACGCGAGCTGCGTAACCGTCAGCGTCAGCGCCATTTCGGGCACGTCATCAAACGTCGGGAAGCAGCCGTCGTGCACCTGCTGCATGCGGCACACGTCGTCCAGCTTCACGGGCTTCATGCGCAGAGGGTCATGGAAATCCGCCACCGGCGGGTCATTAAACGCAATATGGCCGTTTTCGCCGATGCCCATCACCACGATGTCCACCGGGTACTTCTCCAGCAGCGCCGAATAGCGCGCGCATTCGGCCTCCGCGCCCTCAGAGCCGTCAATCAGGTTGACCGAGCGCAGCGGCACGTGGTCGAACAGCGCGTTTTTAAGAAACTCGGAAAACCGCTGCGGCGCGCCCTTGGGCAGACCCACGTATTCGTCCATGTGAAACGCATTCACGCGGCTCCACTCGATGCTCCTGTCGGCCTTCAGCGCCGCCAGCACCTCGTTCTGCGACGGCGCGGCGGCGAAGATCATGTTGATCGTTTCCTTGGTTTCAAGCAGCTTCCGCATGCACGCGGCAACGTCCGCCGCGGCGGCCGCGCCCATTTCCGCGCGGCTGTCATAAATTTTCACGGCCAGCTTCCCGGCTTGTACGCTCTTCATACGCACCCTCCCACGCTGTTTTATGTTTTATTATAGTCCCTGATGATTAAGCCTGTTCGATGCTTTTCCCGAACGTTTCAGAAAATCGCCTCCTCGGCAAGCAGCCAGTCAATCAAATTCAGCGACCGGATGCCGTCGTAGGAATTGATGAAGCTGCGGTCCATAGACAGCACGATCTTTTCGTAGTTGTCCGCAATCATGCGCAGCGGCCGAAGCTCCCGTTCACGGGTTTCCGGCGACTGCATGCTCTCCGTTACCTGAATATATACCTTATCGTTCGGCTTTTCCGCAACAAAGTCGACCTCCGCCTCCCCGACCTTCCCGATATATACCCGGTAGTCACGGCGAATCAGCTCCAGAAATACAATGTTTTCAAGGATGTGCCCGCGGTCAGCGTCCCGGTAGCCCAGCAGCATATTGCGAAAGCCCATGTCGATGATATAGTTCTTGCCCAGCGTTTTCAGAAACTGCTTGCCCTTTACATCGTACCGGCCAACAGAAAAAAACACAAACGCGCTGCGGAGCAGGGAGATATACTTCTCCACGGTTTTCCCGGCAAGGCTTTTCTGCTTCCCGGTTTGAATATCTCCCTCGTTGGCGAGCACATTTCCAATGCTGTTCGGAGAGGTGACGCTGCCGATGTAAGAGCACAGAAACAGCATGATCTTTTGAAGCATTGCTTGGTCGATTCCGCTATTGCGCTGCAGGATATCCCGCAGCACCACAGTAGAATAAATGCCCTCCAGCGCCTGATTGCTTCTCGCTTCGTTGAGCTTGTATTCTCTTAGAATAGGCATTCCGCCGAACTGCAGATACTTCTGAAACTTTTCGTCCATCGTCACATCGGGCGCAAATTCATAGAAGTCCAGAAACTCCTTGAAGGACAACGGCAGCATCCGTATTTCCACATATCTGCCGGAGAGCAGCGTGGAAAACTCCGTGGACAGCAGATAGGCGTTGGAGCCCGTGATATAGATGTCCACATTGAAATCCAAGCGGAACGATTCGACGGCTTTTTCCCAATGCTCCACCGCCTGCAATTCGTCGAAAATAAGATAGGTCTTTCCATCCTTCGCAATCTGCCCGCTGACATGATCGTAAAAGGATCGGTAATCGACCAGATCGCGGTAGCGCAGGGACTCCATATTCATATGGATAATATGGGAATCCGGCACGCCATGCTCCGAAAGATAGCTATGAAACAGCTCAAGCAGGGATGATTTTCCGCAGCGTCGAATGCCGGTGACAATCTTCACCAGATCCACATCCTTATGCTGAATCAGCTGATTCAGATATTGGGGCCTGTTGATCAATTCCGTCATAACGCACCTCCAAACCTTCTTGGTTCTATTATATTCGAAAGCCCGTTAAGCTTCAAGAGTTTTTGACCCAAATATCCAAAACTATATTAATATTTGAAGTTTTTGACCTTATTCGTCGATAATTCTATTGCCGTGGTATCCGATATTCGCGGTTTTCCGCTCGCAAAACAGACTTTGGTCTGTTTATGAGTGAAAAGAAACGCCCACAGGCATAACCCCATGGGCGGCAGGGAAAACAGCTTAGATTTCCGGGATTTCGATCGCGAGCTCGTGGCCGCACTCCGCGGAGCGGCAGATGCCGTCGATGATCGCCTGATTGTACAGAATCTGGCTGCTGGGCACGGGCGCAGGCAGGCCGTTCAGCACGGCATCCAGGAAGGAGCGCACCTTGTGGTAGAACAGACCCTTGTCGTCCGGGTTCTTGAGGATCGGAATCTTCTCCTCGGTGGGCACGCCCGCCACGTCGTGATACAGCGTCATCTCGCCGCCGACGCTGCCGTTCCAGCAGTCGGTGGAGGGGATGCGCAGACCGGCCTTGGTGCCGAGGATGATGGTGTCGCCGGGCGTGTTGATGTTCATCGCCCACGCGATACGGAAGTCGAGGATGATGTCGCCCTCAAGGCGCACGAACGCGGCGGCGAAATCGTCCACGCTGAAGCGCTTGGCGTTCTCCTCAGCGGTGTGGAACTGATCCGGATGCTGAGTCGCCGGGTTGGTGCCGAAGAAATCGCTCTTGTAGCCGGAAACGGTCAGGGGCTTCGGATAGCCGATGGCGTTGAGCACCATATCCAGCGAATAGCAGCCGATGTCGCCCAGCGCGCCGATGCCGCCGGTGGACTTCTCAATGAACGTGCTGTTCGGGATGCCGCGGCGACGGCCGCCGCCGGTCTGGATGTAGTAAATCTTGCCGAGCTCGCCGCTCTCGACGATCTTCTTGATCATCTGCATGTTCACGTCCACGCGGGGCTGGAAGCCGATGGAGAGAATTTTGCCGCTCTTCTTCTCGGCGCGGCACACCTCGACGGCCTCGTCCAGCGTCACGGTGAAGGGCTTCTCAAGCAGAACGTTCACGCCGTGCTCCAGCGCGTAGATGGTGGGCGCAGCATGCTGCGTGTTGTAGGTGCAGACGCTCACCGCGTCCAGCTGCTCGCTGTCGATCATTTCCTTGTGGCTGGGATAGTAGCGAACGCCCTCCACGCCGTAGCGCTTCATGAACGCTTCCGCCTTGCCGGGGATCAGATCGGCAGCCGCGACGATGTCCACGTCTTCCATCTGCTTGTAGCTTTCGATGTGCGATTCCGCAATCCAACCGGTGCCGATGATGCCGACCTTCAGGCGGCGGCCGCTGGTCTTCTTCTCTTCCTCGAACGACTGGGTGAACTGGCCAAGTACCTTATCGCCGTTTGCCATGTGTGTATCCTCCCAAAAATGAAAATTCCTCGCATACCCCAAATCGGATATTGACATTTTAGCACAGGAGAAATATGATATGTATGTGGTTTAGCGCGTGATTTATGACGTTTTGTGCTATCCTGCGGAGGGTTTATGCTGGAAACATTTGAAAAATACCGGGACGATCTGTCCAGCGCAGAGGCTTGGCGGTCGAACAGGGTAAGCTGTATCCCCCATTACCACACGGGCGTGGAAATCGTTTACGTGCTGGAGGGGCGCGTGTCGGCCATTATCGGCGGCCGCGCGCTGACGGCGGAGGCCGGGCAGGCAATTGTGAGCGGCTCCTACACCGTGCATGCCTACGGAGAGGAAAAAGCGCCGGCCATCGTCGCCATCATTCCGCCGTGCGAAACCCCGGCGCTGCAAAAGCGGCTGATCGCCGGGCGATTCGTGAACCCCGTGTTCACGGATGAGGACGACCGCTTGAAGCAGATGATGCAGCTTCTGCTTTTAGAGCAGGAGGACGCGGTGGTGCGCGCCGGGCTGAGTGCCGCCGTGCTCGGCTTTGCCATGCGAAGGGCCGGCTTTGAAACCATGGCCGGCGACGACAAGGGCGGCCTGATGGCACAGGTGCTCCGCTACCTGAGCGAAAACTACGCCCAGCCATTGAGCGTGGAGCATATGGCCGCGCACTTCGGCTACAGCCGAAGCCGGTTTTCGCATCTGTTCAAGGCCAATATCGGCGTAAGCGTGCCGCGCTACGTCAATATCCTCCGCTGCCGAGACGCCGCCGAGGCGCTTCTGAACACCGACCTGCCCGTGGTGGACATTGCCATCAACGCGGGCTTCAACAACACGCATACCTTCTACACCGCCTTCCGGGAGCTCTACCACATGACTCCCGGCGAGTACGTAAAGGCCAGCCGCTCCTAAGCGCGCGAAACGCGCGCCCGCTTCGCTCGAAACGGACGCGCGTCCCATGCGCTATTCTTTTTTCTTCTTCCCGCCGAACGCGCCGCCCGTGACCTCGCGGAACGTGCCCTTCAGCTTGTCTCCCGCGCCGCGCAGCGAGCCCGTGGCGACCAGCGCGAAGGCAATCGCCGCCACGATCGCAAGACCGATCAGCCAGCCGACGCCCTTCGCCGCGCCGCTCTTCTCTTCCTTGCTCGTCTTTCCGGCGGCGGATTTTTCGTTGTACAGCGTCTGATAAATCACGTCCGCCATATACTCCGTCGCATCGATGGCCTTCTGCTTTTCAATCTTGTGCGTGCCGAATTCCAGAAGAATCGCGCGCGGATACAGATCCTGATTGTAATTTCCCTTGCCGATATAGATGTCCTTCACCAGCCCCGGATATTCCTCGTCGGCCACGGCCTTCAGTCTCTTGGCAAAGGCGCGGTTTTCGGCAGCGCTTGCGTTGCTTTTTCCGACGAACAGGCGCACCTTGCTGATGTCGTTGCCCTCCACCTCGGTTTCATACTGGCTGGCGGGCACGCCGTCGCGGTGAATGTCGATCAGCGCGTCCGGGTTCTTCTCCATCAGCTCGGCTGCCACGGAGCGCGAGCGCCGGTAGGCACCCGCGTCGTGCGGAAGGAAGGTTTCGCGCGAATAGGTCACGTCGATTCCCTTTTCCTCCAGATTCTTCTTCAGCGCTTCGCCCACGTCGTAAATGCCCGCGCCCTTGAGCAGCGAGCTTTCCCCGTCGCCGGGAATATAGGATTCGTCGCTGTGCGTAGAGTACATGCAGATCCGCTTTTTCGTGTCCGCCTTGTCCGCGAGTGCCGCGAAGGCCTGCACCGCGCCGCCGGGCTCGCCGCCCAGACATTGCGCCACGGCGCGGCCATTTTCGTCGTCGACGGAAATCACGCGATACAGCCGGTTGTCGCCGGAAATGTACTCGTCGCCCTCATACATGCGGCCCATGCGCTGTGTGATTTCCGCGCCCGCTTCGTCCACCATCGTGTAAATTCGGTCGTCCTCGCCCTCAAAAGCCTCGCAAAAGCCCGCGCCGCAGAAGAGCAGCGTCAGAAGAATCGTCAGCGCCAGCGTCCGTTTCATCCGTGCGCACCTTCCTTCCGCTTCGCGCCGCGCACGCAGCGCTCGATGAATTCGCCCAGAAGCTCCGCGAACAGCACGGCGGAAACGCCGGAAATCACAACCGTATCCAGCATGCCCGCACCGCCGAGACGCAGCGTCTGGTCGATTCCTTCCGTCCACAGCATCACGGCCTGCGCAGCGTCCGCCAACAGCATGCCCGCCACGCCTGCGATGAACGCGCTCCGGCGCGAACGCCCGAACACGTAGGCAGTCAATCCCGCCGCAATGCCATAAAGGTAGTTCACGTCGAACGGCATGGTTTCCGGTTCATTGGGGAAGAATCGCCCGATGGCGTACACCGCCGCCGCCGTGACCAGCGTCGCCGCCAGCGCGCGCAGACGCTCCTTCGCGCTGCCCGCCCGCACCCAGACATATACCGCCAGCGCGAACGGTACCAGCGTGCCGCCGACGTTCACGCGCACGCGTCCAATGGGAATGTCCGGCAGCAGCCCGCCGATGAAAATCAGCGCCACAAACAAAAGCGCCTGCCGATCCGTCAGCCGCAGTCGGTCGAGCGCCCGCTGACATACGCCCGCGGCAACGGGAACGGATACCAGAATGAGGATCATCTGTCCGATTGACATACAAATTCCTCCGCAAAATGGAATACCGCCAGTATGCGCCAAACCGCGCGCGAATATACCCGGACAAATCGGGCACAATGAAAGGGCGCATCGCGCAAAAACCATTTAGGAGGAATGAATCATGTCTCAGAAGCAGGCCAACACCGATATCCGCTGCCGCGTTACCAGCTGTGCGTTCCACTGCGAAAACAAGGACTATTGCTCCCTCGGCTCCATCCAGGTAGAGCCCTGCCCGTGCGCGCACTGCGGCACCCCCGCGGACGAAAGCTGCTGCGGAAGCTATAAGCAGAAGTAATCCCTCAAACCAACCCTTGGCGCTCGGACGTGTTCCCGTCCGGGCGCCTTTTTCCCTGCCCCGGAGAGCTCGAGAGGGCCGCAGCCCTCTCGAATTTCAATCTCTCCCGTCGATTTTCCGCAGAAAATCGTTTCCTTTTCGCCGTGCGCGGAGAATCCGCGCACGGGCCGTTGCAGGCGGAAGGGGGAGCAAAGCTTCCCATCCCGCCTGCAACGGCCAACCCCACGAAAATACCTGCTGCTTCGAGCTGTGGGACAGAAGATCATACTC
>CAVERI010000082.1:0-11834 GCA_963618055.1 bacterium
GAAAATCCGATCACACAACAATTATATTATACATATTACCGGAAAAAATACAAGTACTCCCGCGGAAACACGCTGCACGCCAATCTGAAGATGCCAGACGTTTGATGCACCGCAGTAGTTCCCTTCCGAAACCTTTATCAGAATTCCTTAAACCGCTTCGCCAGTTGCATGAACGACGAATTTGGCATTACCTGCTTTGATGGGATAAACAGGTATTGCCACTGCTTATAGCCATTTGCCTTTCCCCAGCGGGAAGCGACCTCGCAGTACTGTACGCCGCGCTTTTTCTTGGAGATAACGTCCGGGTCGTTCAGCTTGTCCTCCCCCTTCACCTCAACAAGGTAGATTGTATTCTCGGTCTCCACAACAAAGTCTGGTTCATAGGTACGCCCGCGATTGTATGTGATGTTAAATTCCTGCGGAGCAGGACGAAGCCAGTTCTGCACATCCGAATCGGTTTCCAGTACCCGCGCAAGCACCAGCTCCGGATAGCTGTCAAATTTGGCCGTGCTGAACACGCCTCGCTTAATTCCCTCAAACAACACCGATTGGATGTTCCCCTCATAACCGTCAAAGAAAAGATTCGCTCGTTCAGAACAGCTGTAGGATTGCCGCAGGTTGTAATTTCGGGTGCGAACGACTTCTTCCTGCAAAAAACCGTTCTCGCAATAGAAGTGCTTGAGCATCTGATTATAGATTTTGCTGGCAATTTCCCGCTTGTACATCATGACGATATTCTGCATTCCGTTTACACCATATAGCGCCTCATAATGGCCGCATACCTGCGTGATCAACTTGAACAGCAGCTTGGAACACCTTTCATAGTCGATTTCCGGCTTTTGACGAAGCTGTTCCATTATGACCTTCTTCGGATTGTAGCCCTCGAAATCGATCGCCTCTCCCCTGATACGCTGCCGATCCTGCATATCCTCCAGATTCTGGACGAGCAGCTCGTTCTTAATCGGCACATGGGTGAACTCGGTTTGATCCAAATCAAAATCCATGAACACATATTCTTCCACACCGGTGTCCGTTATCTTGATATACGGAATTGGAATGAACTTGCTCACAGCCGCTCTGTGCGTTTCCTCCGTCTGATAGAGCATCCACGCCGCAAGTGGAATCTCGTTTTCCCTGAAGGTTTGCCCCAAATCCTTGTCCTCGGCAACCTTTTGCTTGACCGTTTTAACAATCTGCTGCGCCTGTGCCGGAGTAACCGTGTGCATAGGCGTATGCTGAATATGTTCCTCAACCTCTGTTTTAATTAATTCCGCCGTCTTTTTGATCACCGCATCCGTGGCTTCTGTCTTTTTAATTTGAGTATGGGCATACGCCTTCTCCAGCTGCGCATCCGGCTCGATTTCAATCGCCATCTGGGTACAAACCACTTCTTCGGGCTTGATTTCTTCTGCTTGGATTTCATTTCCGGCCTTGAAAATGGAATCTCCCTTCTGTGCCTCCGCCAGAATGTCATTAAACTTGTCGTGGGCGGTCAGCATAACGGCATCTACATCCCTGTCGCCGGTGCGCTCTCCATAAGGCAGGCGTAATCCTCTGCCCACCATTTGCTCCCGCAGGATTTTGGACGCCGCCGTGCGAAGAGGGACGATGGTATAGAGATTGTTGACGTCCCATCCCTCTTTCAGCATATTGACATGAATCACAATCTCTACCGGATTTCCGGGATTCTCCACATCCAGAAGCGACCGGGTATTCGCTTCCGTTTCGGTTCCCTTCTGTTTGGAATGGACGACAATCGCTTTGTTGCGATACGCGCCGCCGCGGAACTCATCCGACCTTACAAACTGTTCCACCCAAGTCGCATGATCCGTATCTTTGCAGACTACGAGCATAAACGGCTTCACAACCGTTTTTGCGTGATTCGTTGCGTAAACCTCCAGCTTGCGCTTCGTGCTCTCATGACAGGCAACGCCGTCCAGTAGCATCATTTTGTCCAGCTGCTCATCACCGAAATTATAGAAATCAATGTCCGAGCGCGTCACGGCAAAGGGTGTGCGGGTATAGCCATCCTCAATCGCTTTGGACAGCGGATACTCATATACCACATTTTTAAACGGCACCTGCTTGTTTCCCTTGTTTACCAGCGGCGTTGCGGTCAGCTCCAAGCCCAGCAGCGGATGCAGCTCGTTCAGCGCCTGCGCGCCTCTTTCCGCCCGATAGTGATGCGATTCATCCATAATCAGCACCAGATCCGGCAAGCTGGACAACGCCCGATAGAACGAGTTGCCAATCAACTCGTTCACTTTTTTCATGTTTGCGTCCTCTTTATTGAACTTATCGATGTTGTACACAAAGATGTGCACATCGGATTCGAACATGGAGAGTACCTTTTCGCGGTAATCGTCATCCGTGATAATCTGCGGCTGCGTGCTGAAACAGCCAAGCCCCTTAAACACATATTTAGCGCTGTTGTAGTCGCCCAAGTCCCGCTTGAGCTTCTCAAAAATCGTGGTGTTTGGCGCGACCACAAAGAAATTGCGGATGCCGTGCTGCGTATACAGATAGGCAATGAACGCACCCATCAAACGGGTCTTGCCGACGCCGGTAGCCAGCGCGAAGGTCAATGACATAAAATCCCGCTCAAAATCGGAGCAGATTGGGTACATGGCGTGAACGGTATTCAGTGCCGCCTTCAGATTCATGCCCTTGCAAAGCGGCACAGTGCTTGTGATTTTCTCCAATATTTTCAGCGACTGCGTCTGCGGTTTCCGAAGAGACATAACGCCGCTGATATAGTCCGTGGTATAAAGCGGAAAATCGTTAACCATCCTGTTCCTCCTCGTCACAGTCTTCGTACACCGGCGGGTGAACGATATTCAGGTTGTAGTCAGCCTTCCCAAATTCACAGCGCGCCAGCAGCATTTGAGGGATTTTCTTTACCGTGATATTGCCGTAAGCCTTGTCCAGTCCGCTGTCAAAGGAGCGGCAGGCAATGACGAGATACTCGCCTTCCTCCATCGTATCCTTAATGGAGTCGAGGTAGATGCTGTTCAGGTGACGAGTCGTAACAAAGAGATAGCTATTCTCATTTCCCACAGACTGCTTCCAGAACAGGTCTTTATCCGGCTGATAACGGAAGCCCTCGTGCAGCGCGACTGCCGCCGCCAGCATGTTCGCGTCGTAGTCCTCGTTGATAACGTATTCATCAAACGGATCCTTGTTGATAAGCGTGGGCGCGATTTCATAGAAGCGGTACCCACCGCCGCCCTGCCAATCAACAGTTTTGGTAATGCCGCCTGCGTCTTCTCCGGCAATCACCTTGTCCATGCGCACCTTGCAGTGTGTATATGCGTGATTGCCCATTTCCACGCCGATCCAACGCCGCCCCATCTTCTGCGCAACGGCAGCAGTGGTGCCGGAGCCGAGGAAAGAATCGAGAACCAAGTCGCCGGGATTGCTACCCAATGTCAACACACGCTCAATGAGGCGTTCTGGCTTTGGAGTTGCAAAAACAGACTGTTGATTAAACTGCTTAACTTCCTCTCGTGCTTCATGATTATGCCCTACTTCCTCAAAACGCCATACTGTACGAGCCGGTATACCTTGCTGGCGTAAGTCACATAGGAACGTTTTGCGAGATGGAATTGCCGTTCCATCTTTGCCAAACCAAATTTCATTATTATCATCCATCTTGGCGAGAGATTCAGCCGAATAACGAGAGTATGTGCCTGCTGGCGGTGTGAATACTACGCCATTTTTGAAAGTATATGAAAATGAGGACGAAGCCGCAGAGCCACTTTTGGCATGGAGCGGAGTTGCCTTCCACGGGCCTTTTGGATGATTGTCGGGATTCTTATAGGATTTGTCCATTTCCGCTGTCCGAGGTAATCTATTGGGAAACCACAAAGTTTTGTCTAATGCGTAAACAAGAATAAAATCGTGGTTGTCAGACAACCATTTTGCATCGTTAGCGATTGTATATTTCTTTTCCCAAATGATGGTGCTTATGAAGTTGGAGCGTCCAAATATCTCATCGCAAAGAACTTTGAGGTAGTGCCCCTCGTCGTCATCGATGCTAATCCAAATGCTGCCGTCTTTTGCAAGAAGCTTTTTCAATATTTCCAATCTTGGCCGCATCAAATTCAGCCATTGGCTATGCTCCAAATTATCATCATAATGCTCAAACGCCGAACCGGTATTGTACGGCGGATCGATATAGATGCACTTCACCTGTCCGGCAAACTTGCTTTCCAATGCTTTCAGTGCCAGCAGATTATCCCCGTGAATCAGCATATTCTGTGTATCAGGGTCGGCGGCGGTGTTGGATAGCTCCGTGTTTTCAATCAGCAGGCGCGGCTCAACCCGAATCGATTCATCCTTGCCGTACCAAGTCAGTTCCAGTTTATTGGCCATTTGTCTGCCACCCTCTTTTTACAATGAGTGCAACCAGCTGCTTTTCTAAATTATATCGAATATCGGAGTCCGTTGCTTGGTCAAAAGGACGAACTACGGTTGTCGGCAGCGCTTTAATCTCAGCCCAAATTATCGGATACCTTACGTTATTCTGCATAACCTGCTTCTGTGCAGAGTCTCGGTCAAATGGGACTTTCTGAAGCTCGTTCCACGTATCCAAAATATCTTTCTCCAAATCGGTTAGATTTTGGGTTTGCCGCAAAAGCTCGATCAGTAAACTATCGTCCATCCATTCCCCTCCTTGCTGTCAGAGCGTTTCCAGAATCGTGCAGCGCACTTCTTTTCCGCGTTGAGTGCTTCTGCAGAAAGCAAGCTCTCCATTGCATATGCGCTTCGCGAATGGCGAGCTTGCCTTATTCTACATCAGCGGCTGATCCTCTATGTTTTAGTATACCACGTTTTGACAGCCATATCAAGCGCCGCCAAGCGCCTACGCCAGCGCCCAGCGGTCTACGTCGAACATGCCGTGGGTGGTGAGCTTGAGGTGGGGGATGACGGGGAGAGCCATGAAGGAGAGCGTCATGAACGGGTCGATTCCGCGCTGCGCGCCGAGGGCATAGGCGGCGGTCTTGGCGCGCTCCAGCTTCTCGTTCACGGTTTCGAGCGGCTCGTCGCTCATGATTCCGGCGACGGGCAGGCTCAGCTCGGCGACAACCCTGCCCTCGTTCACCACGCACACGCCGCCCTTCATCTCCAGAATGCGGTTCACGGCGAGCGCAAGGTCGCGGTCGCAGGTGCCGATGGCGATGACGTTGTGGGAGTCGTGGGAGATGCTGCTGGCCAGCGCGCCGGACTTCAGCCCGAAGCCCTGCACGTAGCCGAGGCCGACGTGGCCGGTGTTGTGGTGCCGCTCGACCAGCGCCATTTTGGCAATATCGCGCGAGGCGTCATAGCCGCCGGCGGTGCCGAGGTTGGGGGTAATCAGCTCGTGCGCCTTCACGCCCATCATGGGCAGCGTGCCCGCGGCGAGGCGCTCCTCGGTAACGAAGGGCGCGTGGAACGTGTCGTGCGCGCGGGCGGACAGGTCTGCCTCCACCTTGGGCGCTTCCATGATCACGTTTTCGCCGTCGAAGACCTCGCGGCCGCGCTTGAACACCTGAAGCACGTTGAACGAGCGGAAATCGTCAAACACCACCATGTCCGCAAGGTATCCGGGCGCGATCGCGCCCTTGTTGTTCGTCAGGAAATAGCGCGCGGCGTTGTGGCTGGCCACCTTGATGGCGATTACGGGATCCACGCCGCGGGCAATGGCTTCCTTTATAATATAATCGATGTGCCCGCCGGTCAAAAGGTCGATGGGATGCTTGTCGTCGGTGGCGAACATGCAGCGGGACTCGCGCGCCTGCGTCAGAATCGGCGCGAGCGCCTTCAGGTTCTTGGCCGCCGTACCCTCGCGAATCATGATAAACTGCCCCAGCCGCAGCTTTTCCAGCGCGTTTTCGAACGTATAGCACTCGTGATCGGAGTACACGCCCGCGGCGATATAGGCGTTCAGATCCGCGCCGGACAGGCCGGGCGCGTGGCCGTCGATCTTCTTGTGGTGCGCCTGACTGGCGAGAATCTGCGAAATGGCGAACGGGTCGGCGCGGGTCACGCCCACGTAGTTCATCATCTCCGCCAGCCCAAGCACGCGCGGATGAGAGTACCATTCGTCGATGGCGCGGAAGTCGAGCCTCGCGCCGCTTTCGTCCATGTCGGTGGCGGGCACGCAGCTGGGAAGCATGAAATGCACGTCCAGCGGCAGCCCCTCGGTGGCCTCCGCCATATAGCGAAGCCCGTCCACGCCCATGACGTTGGTAATTTCGTGCGGGTCGCAGATGACGGTGGTCGTTCCGTGGCGCACGACGGCGCGCGCGAACTCCGCGGGCGAAACCATGCTGCTCTCCAGATGAATGTGCGCGTCAATCAGCCCCGGGCACACGAATTTGCCGCTCACGTCCACCTCGCGCACGCCCTCGTATTCGCCCACACCGGCGATCAGCCCGTCGGACACGGCAATGTCGCCCACGCAGAATTCCGAGGAAAACACGTTCAGATACGTGGCGTTCTTCAGCACCAGATCGGCCTTCATCCGCTTCGCGGCGACGTTCACCAGCTTCTGCTTTTTCGCAAGCTTTCTCGCGACCTTTTCCTCCGTTCGCTCTCCCTTGTAGCCCATAAACCGTACCCTCCTTATAAATTTTTCGCATTATATCATATTTGTACCGCCCTGTAAACACGGCTCCCCGCGGAGATTGCGTTACGCGGGAAAACTTTTCTTTCGCGTCATAGCCGCCTTGCGGGGATTGCACGAAGGAAAATGTCCGCTGCGGGCAAAAAAATGGAAAAAAATTTCGCCAGCATATGGAAAGTTTATTAAGTTTCGGGTATAATAGATACAGTCATTGGAGTATATATGGCAGGGAGTGATCGATATCATGAGAAGGAAACAGATGATCGCGATGCTGCTGGCCGGCGGGCAGGGTTCGCGGCTGGGGCTTCTGACGAAGGTCATGGCGAAGCCGGCGGTGCCGTTTGGAGGCCGATATCGCATCATAGACTTTCCGCTGTCCAACTGCACAAATTCCGGCATCGATACCGTGGGCGTGCTTACGCAGTATCAGCCGCTGGAATTAAACAGCTACATCGGCTCCGGTCAGCCGTGGGACTTAGACCTTTCCGGCGGCGGCGTGTTTGTGCTGCCCCCGTATGTGCGCGGCAGCGAGGGGCGCTGGTATTCCGGCACGGCGAACGCCATTTACCAGAACCTGTCGTTCATCGAGCAGTACGACCCGGAATACGTGCTGATTCTTTCCGGCGACCACATTTACAAGATGGACTACAGCCTGATGCTGGACGCGCACATTCAGAAGAACGCGGACATCACCATCGCCGTGCGCCCGGTGCCGTGGAAGAACGCGTCGTCGTTCGGCATCATGAACACCGACGAGGACGGCCGCATCTTCGAGTTTGAGGAGAAACCGAAGGCGCCCAAGAGCAATCTTGCGTCGATGGGCGTGTACATATTCACGTGGGAAATGCTGAAGAAGTATCTCACCGAGGACAACGCGAACCCGGAGAGCGAGAACGACTTTGGAAAGAACATCATTCCGGCCATGCTGAACGACGGCCGCCGGCTGTATGCCTATGCCTTTGAGGATTACTGGAAGGACGTGGGCACGATCGCGAGCCTGTGGGAGGCGCATATGGATCTTCTGAAGCAGCCGCCGGAGTTCAACCTGAGCGACCACCGCTGGCCGATTTACGCGCGCACGCCCGTGATGCCGCCGCACTACGCGGGGCCGGAGGCGAGGGTGGACAACTGTCTGGTTACCGAGGGCTGCGAAATCTACGGCGAGGCGCGCGGCAGCGTGCTGTTCGCGGGCGTGACCATTGAAAAGGGCGCGCTGGTGGAGGACAGCGTGATCATGCCGGGCTGCCGCGTGCAGGCGGGCGCGGTGATTAAGCGCGCCATCGTGGCGGAGCAGTCGGTGATCAGCCGGGATTGCGTCGTGGGCGCGAGCGAGGGCGGCATTGCGCTCATCGGGCAGCTTACGACGCTGCCGGAGGGCTACGTGGTCAGACCCGGCGAGCAGGTGTCGGGCGATACGCTGAAGGAGGATGCTTGACATGAAGGACGTAATGGGCATCATTTACACTTCGCGCGAGGAGCTGAGCCTGCGCGAGCTGACGAGCAAGCGCTCGGTGGCGGCGCTGCCGGTGGCGGCGCGCTATCGGCTGGTGGACTTTCTGATTTCCAGCATGGTGAACAGCGGCATCCGCAACGTGGGCGTTCTGATGCAGGGCAATTACCATTCGCTGATGGATCACCTGAAGACTGGCAAGGCGTGGGACTTGCACACGCGCAACAACGGCCTGTTCCTGCTTCCCGTGTTCGGGAGCGACGGAAACGGCGCCTACGCGGGCATTCTGGACGCGCTGCGCGCGAACGTGGACTATCTGCGCCGCTCCAAGCAGGAGCTGGTGCTGTTGTGCGGCGGCAGCACGGTTTTTAACGCCCGGTTTGACGACATGATTCAGAAGCACGTGGACTCCGGCGCGGACGTGACCGTGATGTACACGCGCTACGACCCGCTGACGTTCGATCATTCGTCCTCCGCCTCCACCGCGCGCTCGTTTTTGAGCGTGGACGCGGACGGCTGGGTGAATGACCTTGAAATCAATCCCAACGCCGTGAGCTACCCCAACATGTTCGCGGACGTGGTGATCATCAAGCGCACGCTGCTTATGCATCTGGCGGATCAGGCGCTGTCGCACGGGCAGCACGATTTGATGCGCGACATTTTGCAGGGCTATGTGCGCAACGGCATGATGCGCGTGCGCGGCTATGAATTCAAGGGCTACTGCCGCCAGATTTCCACCATCAAGGCGTATTACCGCGTGAACATGGATCTGCTCGACCCCGCCGTGCGGCACGAGCTGTTCGACGTGAACCCTGTGTACACCAAGACGCGCGACGAGGCGCCCGCGCGGTATCTGCCCGGCGCGCAGGTGACGAACTCCCTCGTGGCGGACGGCTGCATCATCGAGGGCACGGTGGAGGACTGCGTGCTGTTCCGCGGCGTTCGCGTGGCGCGTGGCGCGCACATCAAGGGCTCCATCCTGATGCAGGACTGCGACATCGGCGAAAAGGTGGAGCTGGAAAATACCATCCTCGACAAGAACGTGACCATGCTCAGCGGCAAGCGCCTGATCGGCGAGAAGCAATATCCCATCGTCGTGGGCAAGAACGTGACGCTGTAGAAGGATTCAAACCCCAAAGGAGGGAAACGCATGAAAATTCTGTTTGCCGCTTCCGAATGCGTGCCGTTCGTAAAGACCGGCGGGCTGGCGGACGTGATGGGCGCGCTGCCGAAGGCGCTGGCGCGCGAGGGCGCGGACGTGCGCGTGATTCTGCCCCTGTACCGCGCCATCGACGCGGGCGTGCGCGAGACGCTGGAGCACGTGCTGTACTTCTATATCAACCTTGGCTGGCGCCGCCAGTACGTGGGCATTGAAAAGCTGGAGCGCGACGGCGTAACCTACTATTTCGTGGACAACGAGCAGTATTTCGGCCGCGACTATATCTACGGCAGCGGCGAGGACGAGGGCGAGCGGTTCGCCTACTTCTGCAAGGCCGTGCTGGAGACGATTGCCAAAATCGACTTCGTGCCCGACGTTCTGCACTGCCACGACTGGCAGACCGGCCTGATTCCCGTGCTTCTGAAGGCGCAGTACGCGCCGCTGCCCATGTATCAGGACATCAGGACCGTGTTCACCATTCATAACCTGCAATTTCAGGGGCTGTACCCGATTGCGCGCACGGAGGAGCTGCTTTCGCTGGGCGACTGGGCGTACACGTCGGACAATCTGGAATTCTACGGCCAGTGCTCGTTCATCAAGGGCGGACTGGTGTTTGCCGACCGCATCACCACCGTGTCTCCCACCTACGCGCAGGAAATCCTTACGCCCTACTACGGCGAGCGGCTGGACGGGCTGCTGCGCGCGCGCAGGGACGCGCTGAGCGGCATTCTGAACGGCATCGACACGGCCGAGTACAACCCGGCCACCGACCCGCTGATTGAGGCGCGCTACGACGCGGACACGATCGAAAGGAAAAAGGAAAACAAGCGCGCGCTTCAGCGCGAGCTGGGTCTGAACGTGGATGAGAACGTGCCGCTGATCGGCATGGTGAGCCGCCTTTCGGCGCAGAAGGGGCTCGACCTCGTGGATCGCGTGCTGGACGGCATCATGAACACCGGCTGCCAGCTTGTGGTGCTGGGCATGGGCGAGAGCCGCTATACCGACCTGCTTGGCTGGGCGCAGTGGAAGTACGCCGGCAGGCTCGCCGCCAGCTTCCAGATGAACCACCGGCTGGCGCACCATATCTACGCGGGCGCGGATCTGTTCCTTATGCCCTCGATGTTTGAGCCGTGCGGCCTTTCGCAGCTGATTTCCCTTCGGTACGGCACGCTGCCCATCACCCGCGAAACCGGCGGCCTGCGCGACACCGTGCTGTCCTACAACGAATACACCGGCGAGGGCAACGGCTTTACCTTCTTCAATTATAACGCGCACGACATGCTGCACGTGGTGGAGCGCGCGACGGGCGTCTACTATCGCCAGCCGGACGTGTTCAAAATGCTGGCCGCGCGCGCGATGAAGGGCGAATACGGCTGGGATCAGTCCGCGAAGAAGTATCTGGCGCTGTATGAGGGTCTGATGGGCTCAAAGGCCGAGACGCCGGAGATTGTCGTGGCGGAGCCGGAAGCAAAGAAGGAATCGGAGAGTGCGGCGGCGAAGTCTTCCGATTTGGAGATCGTCGTTTCCGAAGCGCCCGCAAAGGAGAAAAAGCCGCGCGCGCCGCGAAGGAAGGCGGAGAGCGCCGACGCGCCCGCCCGCAAGCCGCGCGCGAAGAAGGCGGCAGCCGAGGGAACGGAAACGACCGAAAAGCCCGCGAAGCGCAGGGCGAAGAAAACGGAAAAAACGGAGGAAACGGACAAATGAAAAAGGCATTGATTGGCTATCAGCTTTATTCCGCGCGCGAGGAAGCGGAGAAGGATCTGTTCGGCACGCTGAAGAAAATCGCCGAAATGGGCTATGACGGCGTGGAGCTCGCCGGGTTCTATCACTATACGGTGGAAGAGGTTAAAAAGGCGCTTGAGGAAAGCGGCCTTGTGGCCATCTCCGCGCACGTACCGCTGGCGGATATTGAAAAGGATATGTTCAAGACCATCTCCGACTATAAGGCCATCGGCTGCAGGTACATCGCCGTGCCCTATACCGACGATGAATGCCGTCCCGGCGGCCCCCGCTTTGCCGAGACCATCCGCAGCATCTATAAATTCGGCCGCCTGTGCCGCGAGGCGGGCATCCAGCTTCTGTACCACAACCACGATTTCGAGTTCATCAAGATTTCCGGCATGTACGGGCTGGACTTCATCTATGAGGCCGTCGACGCGTGCACGCTGAAGACCGAAATCGATACCTGCTGGGTGAAGTACGCCGGCGAGAACCCCGCCGAGTACGTGAAGAAGTACGCCGGACGCTGCCCGGTCGTGCACCTGAAGGACTATGTGGGCGTGAAGGGCGAGAAGTCCCCCTACGCGCTGATCGGCATGGAGGATACCTCCGCCAAGCCCGACGAGATCGCGTTCGAGTTCCGTCCCGTCGGCCACGGCTGCCAGAACATCCCGGAGATCGTCGAGGCCGGTCTCGCTTCCGGCGCGGAATGGTTCATCGTGGAGCAGGATCTCTCCGTCGGCCGCCCGCCGCTGGAGGCCTGCAAAATGTCCATCGACTACCTGAAGTCCATCGGCATGTAACCCATGCCCTCCCCGGGGAAGGCGGGGGAGCGTCGCTCCCCCCAATGTCAGAAAGATAAGCGAAAAGAGCGGAAAAAGAGAGAAGAAGCATCAGGG
>CAVERI010000083.1:0-11682 GCA_963618055.1 bacterium
CTCTACGCCGCCCGCCTCACCGCCCGCCTGCACGCGCTGGGGCTGGCGCAGAGCCTCACTCCCTGCCCGTTTGCGGGCGCGTAGTGATACGGATAGAATGTGCATCGAAAGCTGAAAGAGAGACCTTTTGCTGCGAAAGTAAAACCGCGGCAGACGGTCTCCTTTTTGCGCGGGAATATTCCTGAAAAAAGGAATTTAAAGCCGCCTCTTATCCCGAATTTGTTAAGACAATAATGTGATACAGATTTACATATAATACATAATATGTGAACAAGCGAGTGATACACGAGGTATTGACATTGTGAGTGAGAATGTGATACGATTGACGCAGCGAAAGAGACAGGGCAGACGGAGCAGAATGAGGTATGCAGAATCAAAGAGCATCCGCCGCATTGATTGCAGAGGATTTGCGTCAGAGAATCGCAAGGCATGAGTTCGATGAAACCGGGCGTTTGCCGTCCATACGAGAGCTGAGCGGCGGATATTCAGCCAGCGCGAATACGGTTTCAAGAGCGCTGAAGATTCTGTGCGGCGAACGACTGATAACCGTGCGCGAGCATGTTGGCTATGAAATCAGGGTTCCGGACGAGCAGCCTTCGAAAATCGGTATCGTTGCGGTGGCGATTGGTTCCGGCGAAAGCCCGGTATGGTTCAGCATGATGCGCGGCGCGCAGGACAGGCTGAACAGCGACCAGTACGGCATGATCTCCCTTACGATGAGCAACGATTCCGGCATCGACCGGTTCATCGAAAACCTGAAACGATTGATGGCGTTAGATATCAAGGGATTGATTGTCGTTCCTCCGCTGGAAACCTCCTTTGTGGACGTCATGAATGAGATCGTCAAGCGAGAGGTTCCCTTGGTACTGGCGGACAGGTGCTATCTGGGCTTCAATGTGCCTTACGTTGTAAGCGACAACATGGCCTCCGCATACAGGCTGACACGAATGCTGACGGCGGCGGGGCATACTCGCATAGGCTTTGTGCGCACGAATCACATCAGCACGGTGGAGGAACGCCTTTTGGGTTTCAGGCAGGCGTGCTATGAATCGGAGCTGCGCGATGAGGATGCATGCGACATATACATCCCGATGCCCATTGAGGATATGCGAGGCAGATTTGAAGAGTTTCAACGGCTTTTTCTCGAGAAGATCTTCGAAAGCCGCGTAACCGCGCTGTTTACGGCGAATGATCAAATCGCAAGCATGGTTATGCAGGCGCTTTCAAACCGGGGACTTCGCGTGCCGGACGATTATTCGCTGGTCACGTTTGACGCGCACATGCTTATGAGCTCCACGGGCTGCAGGCTGACGGGCGTTCAGCAGGATATGTACAGCATCGGTTATAAGTGCGCGGAGGCGCTGCTCAGCCGGCTTGACGGCAGCCAGATGGGAATGGGTCGCGGATACATTATCCCCGCGGATATTGTTGTGGCCGATTCAATCAGGGAAATCAGTCCAATGGATACAAAGTTGAGGAGATGAAACGGTATGTCTCAGTGCCTTGGCTCTCGTCATTCTTTGAAGGAACGGCTGGTACGCGAGTACAAAATGCATAAATGGCTGTACCTTATGGTGCTTCCCGGAATCATCGTGATATTCCTGTTTAACTATGTGCCGATGTACGGCATCGTTATTTCGATGAAGAAATACCAGCTCAAGCTTGGAATCATGGGCAGCCCGTGGGTCGGCTTCGAGTTTTTCAAGGAATTTTTTGAGACGCCGATGGCATTCAGAGCCATAAAGAATACGATTGTGCTGGGCGTTATGCAGCTTCTGTGGGGCTTTCCGGCGCCGATTATTCTGGCGCTGATGCTGAATGAAGTGAAAAACGCGCGATACAAGAAGCTTGTTCAGACCATTTCGTATTTTCCTCACTTTGTCTCCACGGTTATTATTATCGGCATACTGTCCGAATTCTGCCGCGCGGATGGGCTGTTCAATGATTTCCGGGCCCTGTTCGGATTAAAGAGATTCAATCTCATGGACGAGCCGTCATGGTTCCGCACGCTGTATGTGGGCAGCGGCATCTGGCAGGGCGTGGGATACGGAACGATCATCTACCTTGCCGCACTCAGCGGTGTTGACCCGGGACTGTACGATGCGGCCGATATCGACGGCGCGGGCAGACTGCGAAAAATCTATCATATCACATTGCCGTATCTGCGAACCACGATTGTAATCCTGTTCATCATGAATGTGGGCGGTCTGTTTGGCAGTGACACGACGAAAATCCTGCTCATGTACAGCCCGCGGACGTATTCAACGGCGGATACGATCGGAACCTACACATACAGAGAGGGTATAACGGGCGCGCGTTTCGAGTATTCGACGGCGGTAGGCTTGTTCCAGACGGTTGTCAATTTCATTTTCGTATTGGCAACGAACGTGATTTCGCGAAAGGTATCGGATATCAGCCTGTTCTGAGCTTTCGAATGGCGATAGAAGAGAGGGTGTATTATGCAGAAGGGTAAGCTTCGCAGGAGGCATAGTCGTGAAACAGTCGGGTCGCGCGTATTTGATGTGATCATAAATGTGCTTCTGCTATTCGTTGCCGTTATCATGCTCTATCCTTTCCTGAGTGTTGTGGCAATGTCCATGAGCAGCAATTCGCATCTCGCGGTTGGAGATGTGACGTTTTACCCGAAGGGATTTACATTGAAGGCTTTCGAAATCATATTCGAGGACAAGCTGATATTGAGGTCCTATGTGAATACGATTGAATACGCGGTCGGCTCGGTTGCATTTACCCTTGTATGCACGTCACTTATCGCGTATCCGCTTTCGATTGACGACTTTATGGCGAAAAAGGCAATTACCATCTATCTGACGATTACGATGTTTCTTGGCGGCGGCCTGATTCCTACCTACCTGTGGATTCGCCAGCTTGGCATGGTGGACACCTATTGGGTTATGGTGATTCCGGGCTGTGTAAGCGCGTACAACGTATTCGTGTTCCGAACCTTCTTTCAGGGGATATCCAAGGAGCTGAGAGAGGCGGCATATATCGACGGAGCGAACGACATTGTGCTTCTGTGGAAGGTCATTCTTCCTCTCTCAAAGCCGCTGATGGCGACATATACCCTGTTCACGGTGGTGGGTGTATGGAACAGCTGGTTTAACGCGTTGATCTACCTGTCCGACGAGACCAAGTACCCGCTGCAGCTGATTCTGCGCCGGTATCTGTTCAGCGACCTGAGCAGCATCGGCGGAGTAATCAATGAAGGAATGCAGCGGATGCTTCAGGAGATGCACATCAATCCCAAATCCGTACAGATGGCGATTGTCGTCGTTGCTATGGCTCCGATCATGTGCATTTACCCGTTCGTGCAGAAGTATTTCGTCAAGGGTGTGGCTCTCGGCTCTGTGAAGGGATGATAAGGCGTTACAGCCTTTCAAGAATATTAAATGGAGGTATGACCATGAACAAGCGCGCTCTCTCGTTGCTGCTGGCTTTATTGCTGGCGCTGACGGCGTTCTCCTTTGCGTCCGCAGAGGATGAGGAAGTCGTCATCACAATCCAAGCCCCTTCCTTCGGCGGACTTCCCAATGAGACCATCGTTGGCAAGGCTTGGGAGGACTACATTCGCAAGGAAACCGGCGCAAACATCGTGTTCAAGTATCAGTACATCCCGTGGGGCGAAATCGCCGACAAGCAGAAGATCGCCTTCGCCGCAAATGATTTCCCGGATCTGGTGTCCGTGAGTGAATACGGCGCCGCGGTTCCTTATCTGGATCAGGGCATCTTCGTGGAGCTCAGCCAGTATCAGGATCTCATGCCCAATTATATCGCTTACGCGAAGAAGTCCAACAAGGGTCTTGACGCCATCTACGATGCGGACGGCCATTTCTACGGCTTCCACACGGCCTCTGATCCCAGACTGTCTCAGGGTCTTGGCATCTATAATGCCACGCTGTACCGCTATGATATCTTTGAAGCGAACGGCATTGATATTCCCGAGACTGTGGATGATTTCATGGATGCGGCTGCCCAGCTGAAGGCGCTCTATCCGGACAAGTACCCCGTTGGTTGGAGTCAGGGCGGCGCCCGGTGGTTCCAGACCCTCAATGGCTTGTTCTGGGATGGCGAGAAGTACACCTATGGCCCCGCTACCGAAAACTGGAAGTCATTCCTTGAGTACAGCGCGGAACTGTATGACATGGATGTCATCGATCCCGATTCCCTGAGCGGACTCTCCAAGGATGATCTGACCACGAAGGCGCTCAATGGCACCCTGTATATGCTTATGTCCGAGTGGTTTAACTACACCTCCGAATGGTATGTGAACGATCAGTTCGATGGCCTGTGGGTGAACGCACTGTACCCGGAGAATGAGGAGCTGGGCTACAGCTGGTGGAACGTGGACAACGTGAACGAGTACGACCTTCAGACCGGCAGCCACTTCGTCGTGATCAACGCCTCCACCAAGGTGGATATTGAGCTGCTCGTCAAGATTTGCGACCTCGCTTACACCGAGGAATGCACCCGCCTTGTAACTTGGGGCATCGAAGGTCTGACCTATGAAATGGGCGAGGACGGCAAGATTCACTTCGTCGATTCCATCCGCAATGCGCAGAACCCGTGGGAAGAGGGCAACAAGTACGGCATGCGTGCTTCCGCCAGCTACCGCCCCGGCCTGCAGCTGTGCCTTGACAGCCGCGCGTTCATCGATTTCGCGCCCGTCGAGCCCAGCTACATCAACGGCGAGCTCGTGTACGTATCTTGGGAGGAAGCCTTCCCGGATTACGAGTGGCCGACCGATAAGCACATCACGCCGAATATCTTCGCGCCCTCGCTGCAGTGGAGCGTAGAGGAAGCCCAGAACCGATCCAAGCTGGAAACGGCTGTTACTACCTACGTTTCTGAGTGCACCGTGAAGTTTGTTACCGGCGAAATGAACCTTGATGAGGATTGGGACAACTACATTGCGAAGTTGAATGAGCTCGGTCTGGAAGACTGGGTAAACGCCTACAACGAGAAGGCTGGCGTGTAATCACCAAACGCACAGGCTGACCGCTTCATACGACAGGCGGTCAGCCTGTTTTTTAAGGAGGAACGTTATGTTCAGCGACACGATCCTTTCCCGCTACGACGGCATTTTTACGGCGGCTCCGAAGAATACGCCGACAAATGGCGAGCCGGACGGCCCGCTTACGGGCAACGGAGATTTGGGGCTTACCTTTGGCGTGCATGACGGAATGCTCAAGGGCTTCATAGGAAAAAACGATATGTGGTGCGCCCTGCCCAGCCAGCATGGGGGCGGCGTCAAATCGGTCGCGGCCTTTACCTTGGCCTTCAGTCACCTTGAGGACGCGGCGTTTACGGCTCGTGAAGCCATAATGAGCGCGGATCTTGAGCTTACGCTCCAAACGGACGAATGCCGAATGCGCATCGACAGCTATGTGCCCTATACGGAAAACGCGGCGATCATCAGGCTTACCTGCGAGGAAGGGAATACGTTTATCCGTGCAGGATTGCTCGCGCAGGATTTCGACAAGTGCATAATCAAGCGTATAACGACGGAAACGCAGGCGTCCCTGTCAAAGGCGTTTGATGGGCCGGACTATGCGTTTGCAACCTATGCGGACGTGCATATGCGGCGTACAGACGGCGGCAAGCTGTGCTGTGCCGTCAAAGGCGGCGATGTAATTACCTTCGTCATAACCGTGTTCACAAACCACGACAATCCGAACAAGGGCTTTGAGAAGGAAATGGATATGGAGGCTCTGCGCAGGACGCATCTGCATTTCTGGAAGGAATTCTGGGGAAAATCCGAAATACGCATACCGTCCGAGCCGAACATCGAAAGATACTGGTATGGCTCTCACTATATCATGGCATGCTCTTCAAAGAAGGGCTGCTTCGCTCCCGGCATATTCGGCCCGTTCGTCACGACGGATCACGCAAACTGGGGCAGCGATTATCACCTGAATTACAACTATCAGGCGCCTTGGTGGGGCGTGTTCTCGTCCAACCACGTGGAGCTTGCCGAGCCATATGACAAGCCCCTGCTGGATTATATCCCGCAGGCGAAGAAAAACGCGAGAGAGCTGCTGAATTGCAGAGGCATCTACAGCGTGGTCGGAATCGGCCCGAAGGGCTACGAGTGCGCGGCCATGTTCAATAAGGATGGTTCTCCGAACCGGCGCGCGCCGTTTTGGGGACAGAAATCGAACGCGGTGTATGCCGCCGTCAATATGCTAATGCGCTTTTACGCGACCTATGATCTGGATTACGCGCGCGAAATCGCCTATCCGTATCTGCGGGAGGTCGCGGACTTCTGGGAGGATTACCTTCGCTGGGACGGCACGAGATACGTAATTGATAACGATTGCATACACGAAAATGGCTATTACGCGAACGAGTTGGGTGGGAAAAGCAAGGATCCCGATTATTCGGATGACTTCAATCCCATTTTATCCCTTGGGCTTGTGCGCATGCTCATGCGCGGAATCCTGCAAATGAGCGAGATGCTGGCCGCTGACGCGGACAGGCGGGAGAAGTGGCGGCATATTCTGGACAATTTGAGCGAGTATCCCACACAGCAGCGCGGCGGAAAGACCGTCTTCCGCTATACTGAAAGGGGCAACGCTTGGAACGACGGAAATTCGCTGGGAATCCAGCATATTTATCCCGCGCGCGGAATCGGCCTGTCCTCCGATCCTGCGCTGCTGAAGATTGCGCGGGATACGCTGGTCGAGATGTCCCGCTGGGAGGACTATAACGCGTTCCCCACCTTCTTCACGGCGGCATGCTATCTCGGTTACGATCCGGACGATCTGCTTAGAAGGCTGAACAGGGAAATTCGCGTTCATGGCTTTGACAACCTGTTTATCTACTATGGAGGCGGCGGCTTGGAGTGCGCGAGCACGGTTCCCTCGACGATCAATAATATGTTTTTGCAGAGCCACGAAGCATATATCCGCATTTTCCCGGTGTGGAATAAGCAGACGGAGGCTGAATTTAAGAACCTGAGAGCGGAGGGCGCGTTCATCGTGAGCGGCGGCGTTCGGGAAGGGGAGGTCGCGGACATCACGTTCCTGAGCGAGAAGGGGCGGACGGCTCGCGTGCTGTCTCCGTGGAAGAGCGGCATGCGTGTAAGCTGCGATGGAGCGGATGTTGCGTGCAATGTGGAAGCCGTCGCGGATGGAAAGGTTTTCAGCTTCTCCACGGAAGCGAATAAGACCTATATCCTGACGAGAGCGTAATCCGCATCGACGCTCCGCAATTACGCGATTCCCCGATAACGCCGGACAAAGAAGAAGGGGCCTGCCGTCTGTAAACCACAGGCGGCAAGCCCCGGATTTTTTCCTTATTTCAGGGTGGAGGTCTTTGATTTTTCGGCGGGGGAGACTCGTTGGAAGACGGGGATGCGCTTTGTGGAAACGTGGATTTTTCCGTTTCCGACGATTTCGCCTGTGAAGTAGTCCGCCCATGTGTCGGCGGTCGGGAGGTAGACGTCTCGTTCATCTCCGCAGCCGGCGGGAATGGGGGCGACCAGCAGGCTTTCGCAGAAGAGGTATTCGTCGTCAATGCCCTTGGTTTCGGGATCCGACGTATAGTCCATCACAAGCGCGCGGATCGGCGGGCGGCCGGTATCGCGATAAACGTCGAAGGCGGCCTTCAGCATGGGAACGAGCGACTCGCGCAGCTTCAGCAGCTCGCGCACCTCGTCCTCGCAGTCCAGCGCCTTCCACGGCGCCTGCTCGCAGTACCACGCGTTAATGCAGCACTGGACGCTGAACACCGCCGATTGCAGGCGGCGAAGCAGCTCCTCCTTGGAACCAGCGTGGCGAAGCTCCGGCGCCCAGAGAATGCCGGAGAAGGAGGACTGCGCGATTCCGCGAATAAAATCCCTGTGGTCATACAGATCGCTGTATAGCACAAACGGATAGGGCGCGGCCAGCGCGCCGATGTTTCGCACCTCGGACAGGGTTTTATGGTCGCCGAGCGCGTCCAGCAGGGTCTGGCAATACAGGGTGCCGAACAGGGAATGGTACTGCTCGCCGTCCATGCCGGATGGGAACTGCGCCGTCAGCGGGAAGCTCCAGCTGCCCGTGTTGTCGCTGGAATCGCATTCGTCGAGCTTAAAGCCGTCGATGCCCTTCTGAACCAGCGCCTGCCGGTGATAGTCCGCAAAGATTTTCCGCGCTTCCTTCGTGGCGAAATCCGGCACAACGCCGCCCCACACCTCATATTCGCCGCTGTAGGGGGCGAGCGCGTCGTGGATGGGAGAGGTCGGGTGCGTGAAGGCATGCTCCCAGAGATTGATGTGGAAGCCCTTATCGCGCAGCTCGGCAATCATTTCCTCCGGCGCGGGGAAGCGGGAGTTCCAGAGATACGAGCAGGAATAGGCGTGCGTATGCCAGCCCGGCTCCAGACCGAGGATGGTACACGGAAGATCTCTGTCGCGGAAATCCTTCGCCGTGGCCAGCACCTCCGCCTGCGAATAATTGCCGTAGCAGCGGTACAGCACGCCGAGACCCCACGCGGGCACGTCCGGCCCGCCGCCCGCGAGACGGTTGTACTGCGACACGATATCCGTGATGGTTTCGCCCTCCATGACGTATACGTCCACGCCCTCCGCGGCGGGAATCAGCACGCTCATGACGGCGTGCGCAACCGGGCGAACGGCATACAGCTCGTCCGTCGTCAGCTTCACATCGCTCTCCGTCTCCGTGGCCACGGCTCTGCCGGAATTTTTCGAATAGCCGCAGTAAACCTCGATGTAGCGCGCCGTGTCGAAGTACATTCCGTAGCCCTTGTTTGTGACGAAAAACGGAACCGGCGCGTGGCTGTCGCCGTTGCTTGTCGCGGGGTCGGCGTTTACGGCCAGACGGAGCTTTTTGCCGCGGTGGTCGAACTGCTTGAGATGAAGGCCAAAGCCGTAAATCTGCGCGTCGTCCTCCAGCGGGAACTCGAGAAGGAAGCCGCGCTTGGTCTGGCGCGCCGTGAAATTGGCGGCCGGATAAGAGACGGGCGTTTCTTCATAGCGGAAATGCTTGCAGAAACGCGAGGGTACCATCGGTTCAGGGGTGCCGAATGTAAATTTCTTCATGGTCAATGCTTGCTGCCCGCGCGCAAAACGCGCCGTGCAGACATCCTTTCTATATTGATAAGCCGCCTCTGACGAAGCGCGCGTCAATAAAACCTGCGAATGTATTCGCGCACATCCGCCTCCGTGCCCATGAACGGGCCGGGCGTTTCCATCTTCAGGGACACAAGCGCCGCCGCGTATTGGAGCGATTCCTCGATGCCGCAGTGCAGGCGCTTGGCCAGATAGCCCGCGAATGTCGTATCGCCGCGGCCGGTGCGCCCGGTGAGGTTCCGCGGCTTCAGCGGACATGCGCAGACCTGCTTGCCGTCGTATACGATGGCCTCGGTGTTGTGGGTAATCAGAATCTCCTGCGCGCCCCAGTCGTACAGCTGCTTCGCCGCCTCGCGCCGGTCGGTCAGTCCCGTCAGAATTTCCGCCTCTGCCGCGTCGGTTTTCAGAAAACGGATTTTCGGCAGATATTCCTTCTTGCGCTCCCAATCGCGGAACCGCATCTCGCCGCCCTCGTCGCGGCGCAATAGGCACTGCACGTCCACCGCGCACATGCCGCGCCTTGAGACAGCCTCGATCATATCCTCGCCGATGTCGCCCGCCATCAGCCCGGCAATGTGGTAGATGGAAGCGCCCTCCTCAGGCAGCTCTTCGGGGCGATAGGGCTCGATGTGGCTGATGGCCCTGCAAACGCGCTTTTCGCGGTCGGCGGTCAGATACGTGTTTGAAATGGACGTGCAGCTTTCGCTGTCCACGGGGAAAACCGTGACGCCCGGCCTGCGCTTAAATTCCTTCACGGGGTCGGCCACCGCGCGATTGCCCTTCGCGAGCACGGCGGCCTTCGCGCCGGACGCGTCCGCCGCGAAGCCGGAGCAGAGCACCGCGCCGCCGATTACGCGCTCGGTACGGCCGCCAAAGTCGGTATTGACGTCCAGCGAAAGCTGGCCAATGATCAGAATGTCAAATGCGTTCACAGGAATTCCTCCCCGCTTTTCTTCATTTCCGCGCGCACCTGCATCGCCTTGCGCACGTTCGTCGTCGTAATGCCCAGCAGATCCTCGCTCAGCAGGCGGCGCATGTCCGCCTCCCGGTTCACAGTCCAAAGCGAAAGCTCCGCGCCGCACGCGCGCAGACGCGTGATATGCGCGTGCGTCAGCCCCTCAAACGGCAGATTGATCGCCGCCGCGCCCACGCTCTTCGCCGCTGCCGCAAGCTGCGGAATGCGGAAATCCATGATTTCGGCATAGCGCGGCCGAAGGCAGCTCCACGGAGAACGCAGAATTGCCGCGAAATCCGCAGCCTCGCCGGAATACAGATACTTGGCGAGCTCCTCGATATTCAGGAAAACGCGCGATTTCCGCGCGATTTCGGGATCCGCCGCCAGCAGATCGCACGAGACCGAGCCGGAAAAGATCAATCGACCGCCCGTCAGGCCATACCTTTCGGCCAGCGCCAGCACGGGATACAGCGCGCGCGGCTCCTTCAGATCACAATTAATGCTGACCTTCGCGTCCGCGACCCGCGCAAACGCGCGCTCAAGCGTCTCCGCGCCGGAATAATCCGCGCGCGCGTCGTGCGACAGACGCAATACGCCCGCCGTATCCAGCCGTACATCCACCTCTACGCATTCCGCACCCAGCGCGATGCCGAGCTCGATCGATTCATACGAATCGCAGCGCGCGCCCTCACAGCCCGAATGCGCGGTAATCATCGTGTTTCTCATTGGAAAATGCCCCTTCTGCTGTTTTTGCTGCTTCAGCCTGCCTATAAATTTAATCGTTTCAGGACGTTTTGTCAATAGCTTTGTCGGCACGCCGTGAAAAACACTTTTAGCGGTGACAGTGTAAAATGTACGAGTGTTCATTATAGGCGGCAGGAGAAGCGGCGGGAACAGTCAAGGGAAGGATGGAGATTTGTACGGCTTATGAGAGCGTTCTGCGATCCTTTTTATGCCGCTGGTGCAGGATGATTTTAAAGCCATGGAAATAACCGGACAGTCCCCGGCCATTCGACCGGGGACTGCGAAACGCGTTGTTTTACTCCATGCTCGTTCGGGTTATGTATGAACAGGGGCGCTGCTGAAGCGGTACGGAAACGCTGGCGGGCGGGGTTTTATGCGCGGCAGGCAAGGACGAACGCGCATTGCCGTGCAGAATGCCGATGAGAACGACGACAATAAAGAGGGTCACCAGCAGGCAGATGATCAGATCCAACACCCAAAGCGGCATGCGCATCCGTTCATAGATGCGTTCCTTCCAGTTCTGCGGTTCCGGAGGCCTTTTCCCTTCATCGTCCCTGGATATCGTCATGGGTTCGCGTTCGTCCGGCATCGGGCTTCCCTCCTTTTCGCGCGGCTTATATCGGTTACTTTCTCGCGAGGTATTTGCGCAGATCCAGCGCGACGGCCACGATGATGACCAGACCCTGGGCGATATAGGTATAGCTGGATTCCACGCCCATGAACTGCAAGGCGATTTTCAGAATCTCGAACACCAGAACGCCCACCAGAATCCCGCTGATTCTGCCTACGCCGCCGTTGACGGAAACGCCGCCGATGGTACAGCCGGCGATGGCCTCCAATTCGTAGCTCTGCGCCGTGTTGACCGACGCGCCGCCCGACTTGGCCGCCATGAGGA
>CAVERI010000084.1:0-11600 GCA_963618055.1 bacterium
AACGCGGCGTACAGCCCGGTCAGCTTCTCCGTCTCCGCGCGCGCCTTATCCTTGAACCACGAAAGCACCTGCTGCTTAAAGATGTGCTGAACCTCGCGGTTTGGGATGCGCAGCGAATAGATTCCGCCGGACGGCTTGCGAGTGATTGTCAGGTAGCCCGTCATGTAGAGCAGGCTCCACAGATTTTCGATGCTCGCGTCGATTTCGCTGTGCGTCAGGTTTTCATTGAGCGTCTTCGTAATCGTTTCGCCCTCGATCAGACGCTCGATTTCCAGCTGCTCCGTGCCGTCGCTGCCCTTCTCAATCAGCCGCCGCACCATGTCGTTGCCGCTGGTGTTGATCCAATATGCCTTCGGCTCAACTTCCGGATCGTGACGGAGCGCGTAGACGTAATTGATCACGTCCCACGGACAGTATACATCCTGCCCGCCGAAACGGTAGCCATCGTACCACGCGCGGGTTTCCTCGCAGTGGCCTTCCAGACCATAATCCGCGAGCATCTTCCGAACTTCCTCGTCGGTGAAGCCGAAGTATTCGTCGAAGCTTACGTCCGAGATGGAATGCACCATCAGATTGTTGAGCCCCGTGAAGATGCTCTCCTTCGACACGCGCAGACAGCCGGTAAGCACCGCGAAGAACAAACTGCTATTCGTCTTGAGCGCCGACTGAAACATGGCGCGGATAAGGTCGATCATTTCCGGGTAATAGCCGTGATAATACGCCTTATCCAATGGCACGTCGTATTCGTCGATCAGCAATATGGGCTTCTGGCCGTAATGCTTTTCCAGCAGAGAACACAGCATTCGAAGCGAGCCGGCCATATCCGCCGAGGTATCCTCTTCGCTCAGAATCCGAAGAAAGCTGCGCAGATCGTCCGCGTCGAGCTTTTCGCTATATTTCAGGAAGCTGAGCCGCAGCGCTTCCTCCCGGATTATGCCCCGCAGGCGCCTGTACGCGTCCTCGAATGTCAGCCCGTCCACGCCCTTGAGCGACACGTATACCACGGGATACTTCCCCATGTACTTCTCGCAAAGCGCCTTGTCCTCGGAAACCCTCAGACCATCGAAAAGACTCTTGTCCCCGCCGATCTCAAAAAAGCACTTCAGCATGCTCATGTTGAGCGTCTTGCCGAACCGGCGCGGGCGCGTGAACAGATTGACCTTGCCCCAGCTTTCCAGAAGCTCGGCGATCAGAGCCGTTTTGTCGACATAATAGAAATCCTGCGTCTGCATCTCCTCGAAGTTCTCAATGCCAATCGGCAGCTTTTTTGTGATCACGCGGCATCCCTCCCTGCGGCAAGGCTTGTTATGCTTTCAGTATACCACGTTTCCCCGCGCGCGGCAAGGATTCCTCCGAAATCCGGCGCGAAGCGGCAAAAATAAACGCCGCTGCGAACGGACATGCGTTCGCGGCGGCGTTTGGGGCGGGCTACACGATTTCGTCCAGCGCCAGAACGGCGTTTAAAAGAATCATCGTGCCGGTGAGCCAGTGGGGGATATAGAGGAATTCGTCGGGCGCGTGCGCGGCGCCGTGTCCCTGCGGAAGTCCCTCCGGGCGCACGGTCTGGGGCATGCTCAGGCCGAAGGTGATAGCGTTTTCCAGGCAGCGGGAATAGGTGCCGCCGCCCATGGTGTAGGGCGGGCGGTCGTCGCCGGTCATCTCGAAATAGGCCTTCTGAAGCGCCAGCACGCGCGGGTCGTTCTTATCCATGAACACGGGCTCGGTGGTTTTCGTTTCGAGAACCTCAAAGCCCGCATTCCTCGCCGCCTCCTCAAAGCGCGCGGCCGCCTGCGCGGGGTTCGCCGCCACAGACAGGCGGCAGTCGGCGTAAAGCTCGATTTCGCCTTCGCACGTGCGGGCGACGCCGACGGTCATCGTGGTCTTCCCGGTGTCGGGATCCTCGCAGGCAATGCCCATGTGCTCGCCGTAATAGCCCTGCGCGAGGAAGCGAATCGCCTGAACCGCCTTGAGCGACGCGCCGCGCGCCAGACCCGCCCCTTCGAGCGCGTCTGCGAGCATGAGGATGGCGCTTTTGCCGTGCTCGGGCGCGGCGGCATGCGCGGCGACGCCGTGCGCGACGATTTTCGCGCCCGCGTCGTCCGCGAACACCTCGTATTCGGGCGCGCGGAAGCCCGCGGCGGTCAGCGCGGCCTTCGCCTCCTCGGCGCTTACGCGCACGACGCACTCCGCCTGCGGGGGCACCATGTTGTAGACCTCGCCGCCCTCAAAGCGCGCAAGGTCTTCGCCGCGGGCGATTTTCACGCGGGCGCGCAGCGTGCCCTTCTGCGCGTAGCACACCGGGAAGCCGCCGTCGGGCACCAGCGTGACCCGGCAGGGCTTTTCCGTGAGGGTATAGGGAACCATGTCCTGCATGCCGGTTTCCTCGGACAGGCCGACGATCAGCTTCACGCCGTGGCGGATGGGCAGGTTCAGCTCCTTAATCATGCGCATGATGTACAGCGCGGACACGCAGGCGGACTTGTTGTCGCTGCTGCCGCGGCCAAACAGAAAATCGCCCTCCTGCACGGGCGCATACGGCTCGTGAATCCAATGGTCGCCCTCGGGAACCACGTCCGCGTGCGCGACGATGCCGATCGCGTCGTCGCCCTTTCCCAGCGTGACCGTGCCGTAATAGCCGTTTCCGTTTTTCGTTTCAAAGCCGAAGCGCGCCGCGCGCCACAGGATGCGGTTGAGCATCTCGGCGTTTTCCGGGCCGAACGGCGCGCCCGGCGCGGCCAGATCCGCCCGGCTCACGGAGCGGCAGGCCACGAAGGACTTCAAATCATCGATCATTTCATTTTCGTGCGCGTCCAGCCACGCACGGCATTTTTCAAGCATTTCCGTTCGATACAGCATTTTATATCGACCGCCTTTCTTGACCACGCGGCCGGGAAAGCAGGCGCCCCCGGCAAAGCAGGTAGGATTCTTCGGATAAAAGCGTCCGAACCCGGCGGCGGTTCCGCCGGTGTTTTTCTGACAACTACGCGTATATTATAGCTCTTTTTTGCCCGAAAGGATAGGAAAAACCGACGTTTTAACGCGTCGGAGGGAAAATTGATCGGTTTTCACCGACAAACGCGCGGATCTTTTTTCACGGCCTGCCGATTTTATCAAGCGTCTGATTGCGGGCTTTCATCGGCCTTTGAGGCGCAGAGCGGTTAAAATGGATGCGGAACGGTTTTCGTATCGCATCCATCGATTGGATTGGCGGCGCTATTGAGGGTCTGGGACTTCCTCCGCTTCCCACACGTCGTCCGGGCTGCTCTTCCATGTTTCATTGATCTGGAGGCTGTCGGGGGCGCGGCGGGGGTGCGGGGGCGGGGCGTCGATCAGGTTTTTCAGGCTCACGACGCGATCCGGGCACACGACGAGATAGTCCATCACGTACACGCCGATGGAATCAAGGTAGTCGGACAGCTCGGTGATCATCTTCCGGTCGGCCTGTGAAACGCCGTTTGTGCGGAAGCCGCGGCGCGCAAGCAGCACGACGTAATGCGCGCCGTAGCGCAGGGCGCGCTCGGCAATGAACAGGCGCGACTGATCGTTGAGCCACATGGCTCCCGTCAGCATGCGCCCGGTGAACAGCACCTCGCCGCCGGCGTTGGAGAGCACGAGCCACGTCTGTGCGCGCGTGTCGCCCTCAAACAGCGCCCTCGCGTAGCTGGCCGCCTGTCCGCGGGCGCGGATGACCGTGCGCCTCTGCGCGGGCAGCGTGCGGTAGGCGTTCGCGGCGCGGAAGAAGGCGGCTAAGGTCTCGGCCGTGTGAAAGCCCACGCCCGGCACGCTCATCAGCTCCGCCTCACTGGCGGAGAGCACGCCCGTGACCGTCTGAAACCGGTCGATCAGCGCGTGCGCCAGCTCGTTCACGTCCTGCCTTGGAACCGCGTAGAACAGCAAAAGCTCGATCACCTCGTGCGGCGGGAGCGCGGCAAGCCCCACCTCGAACGCGCGCTTTTTCAGGCGCTCGCGATGACCGGCATGCGCATCCGACGCAGGACGCTCGGTTTTGTCCTTCATGTTTCCCTCCAAAAATCCTTATTTGCCTACGCAGAAGTCGGAGAACACGCGGTCGATGACGCGCTCGTTCATGGTTTCGCCGGTGATGTCTCCGAGGTGGGCGAGGGCTTCGCGAAGGTCGGCGGCGCAGAGGTCAAGCGGCAGGCCGGCTTGGATTGCGTGGATGGCGCGGTCGAGCGCCCGCGCGGCGCTATGGGCGCACTCGATATGGCGGGGAAGCGTCATCTGCTCCTCCGACGCGCCGCTCTGGCGGCACACGCGCTCAATCGCGCGAAGGATTTCGTCTATGCCCTCGCCGGTTTTCGCGCTCGCGTGAATCGGCTCGCGGGGGACGGATGGGGCTGCCGTGCCGGTATCCTTGGCGGGAGACACTCCGGGGACGATCGCAGCTGTCGTGTCGGGTTCGTTTGCGGTGCGCGTGATGGGCGCGGATGCCGCGCCGGGAACCTTCATATTCGCAGAACATGCGACGGATGCGGATGTCATGCCGGGTTCGCCCGCGGGGAACGCGGCGGGGGCGAGGTCGGATTTATTGAGGACGGTGACAGAGCGCTCGTCGCGGCCCTCGATCATGGCTTGGTCGGAGGGGGTGAGGGGGACGGAGGAATCGAGGACGAGGAGGACGCAGTCGGCGTCGCGCAGGGCGTCGCGGGCGCGGGTTACGCCGATTTTTTCGATGGCGTCGGCGGTTTCGCGGATGCCGGCGGTATCGGAAAGCTGGTAGCGCACGCCGCCAATTTCGAAGCTCTCGGTGAGCACGTCGCGGGTAGTGCCGGGAATGTCGGTGACGATGGCGCGGTCGGCGGAGAGCAGGGCGTTCATCAGGCTGGACTTGCCCACGTTGGGGCGGCCGCAGAGCACCACGGACGCGCCGTCGCGCACGATGCGCGCGCGTTTGCCGTCCGCGGCGCGAAGGAGCTCCTCGCGGATGCGGGAGGCGCCCTCGAGCACGTCCTGCGCCGTCACGTCCTCGTCGATTTCGTCCGGGAAGTCGGTGGCGGCTTCGATTTTCGCAAGGAGACCCGTCAGCTCCTCGCGCATGCGGCCGATGGGCGCGGACACGCCGCCGCGAAGCTGGCGGACCGACGCGCGGCGGGCGGCCTGCGAGCGCGCGCCGATCAGACCCATGATCGCCTCGGCCTCGCTTAAATCGACGCGGCCGTTCATGAACGCGCGATAGGTGAACTCGCCCGGCTCCGCGGCGCGCGCGCCCAGCGAAAGCAGGCGCTCCATGGCGGCTCTGGCGCACATGGTTCCGCCGTGCAGGTGAATTTCCGCCACGTCCTCGCGCGTGTAGGAGCGGGGCGCGCGGAAAAAGACCGCCATTACCTCGTCAATCGGCGCGCCGGCCGGGTCGGTCAGAATGCCGTAGCGCATCTGGCCGTGCTTCATTTTGCCCTTATGGGCAGGGCAGAACGCGGCGCGCAGAATTTCCCCTGCGCGCGCGCCGCTGATTCGAACAATGGCGATGCCGCCCTCGCCGGGCGGAGTGGCGATGGCGGCAATCGTGTCGTTTTGTCTTTCGCTACGCATTGAGACGCACCGGGAGCACCAGATAGGTATAGTCGTCGCCGCTCACGGGCGCGATGACGCAGGGGCTGACAGGCGTTCCAAATTTCACGGTCATTTCGTCGCCGTTGACTACGCGGATCAATTCCATCATATACTTGACGTTGAAGGCGATCACAATATCGCCGCCGCTGTTTTTGACGCTCATTTCCTCAAACACGTCGCCGATTTCGGAATTGGAGGTGATGAACAGCTTCTCGCCCTCGACGGTGAACTTGATGCGGTTGTTCTTGCCCTCGCGCGCCATCAGCGACGCGCGGTCGACGCAGCGGGAGAATTCCTCGCGCTCGACGGTCAGCTCCGTGTTGAAGGACTTGGGGATGACGCGGCGGTAGTCGATGTATTCGCCGTCGATGAGGCTGGTAATCAGGCGCGTGTTGTCCAGCTTCACGAAGAGCTGGTTGCTTCCAAAGCGCATCTCGACGCGGCTTTCCTCGTCGTCCGCCATGAGCTTGGCGATTTCCTCCAGCGACTTGAGCGGGATGATCGCCTTGATCGCGTGCTCGGTGTCGGACACGCGCGCGGTGCGCATCGCCATGCGGAAGCCGTCCAGACCCACCATGTCGATCTGGCCGTTCTGCATGTTAAAGAAGCCGCCGGTGAGCACCTGCCGCGTATCCTCCATGGGCACGGCGAAGGAGGTGCGGTTGATCATGTCCTTTACAAGGCTCTGCGGAAGCTCGATGCACGCGTCGTTCGCGGAGACCTCCACGCGCGGATACGCGTCGGCGTTCTGGCCGGAAAGGTTCGTGCGAGAGCCTAAGCAGCGCAGGGAGAGGACGTAGGAGGGCGAAAGGCTCGCGGTGACCTCGCCCGAGGGCATCTTGCGCACGACCTCGTTGAACAGGCGGCCGGGCATGACCGCGTCGCCCTCGTCCTCGACGGCGGCGGGCAGGGTGGTGATGATGGTGAAGGTGCCGTCCGAGGCGGTCAGGCGAACCTCGTCGTCCAGCGCCTCCAGCAGCACGCCCTCAAGGATGGGCTGAGGTGAGCGGACGGAGAGCGCGCGGATGGCAATTTGCAGCGAGGACAGCAAATCGGTGGAAGAACATCTGAATTTCATGTGAGCCCCTCGATTCATCGTATTCTATAGAATAAAATTCGTAGTATACGTAGGAATGTGGATAACGTGGATAACTCCGTTTTTGGCAGATTCCGCCTGCCAATTTTGGGGTGGATTGTTTTGGGATAAGCCGGGATGAAGGCTGGATAAGCATGGCGCGCGCCAAAAGCCCCAGCCAAAATTCCGGCCGGCGAAGCCCTATTTTTCCATGATCGCGCGGGTGATTTCATCCACGATGCGCGCAAATTCCTTATCGGCGGCAATGGAATCCGCCGTCTTGCGGCAGGCGTGCATGATGGTGGAGTGATCGCGCCCGAAGGCGTCGCCGATGCGGGTGGTGGAAAGCTGCGCCAGCTCGCGCGTCAGGTAGATGGCCAGCTGCCTCGGCACGGCCACGTCGCGGTTGCGGCGGGCGGACAGGATGTCGTCGCGCCGGATGCCGTAGCGCGCGGCCACCTCATCCATGACCTTCTCGGGCGAAATGGCGGTCTTTTCCCTTTTAATGATGGTTTGCAGCGCCCGCTGCGCCAGATCCTCGGTGATCGGCGTGCCCTCCAGCTGTGCCAGCGCGTTCACGCGAATCAGGCTGCCCTCCAGCTCGCGGATGTTGGAGTCCACCTGCTCCGCGATATAGGAAATCGCGCCCGCGCCGATGGAGAAGCCGTTCACCTCCGCCATGCGCATCAGGATGGCCACGCGGGTTTCGTAGTCCGGCTTCTGCACGTCCACCACAAGGCCGCTTAAAAAGCGCGAGCGCATGCGGTCCTCCAAGGTGGCAATTTCATACGGCGGGCGGTCGGAGGACAAAACGATCTGCTTGCCGTTTTCAAACAGCGCGTTGAACGTGTGAAAGAATTCCTCCTGCGTGGCCTGCTTGTTGGAGAGAAACTGAACGTCGTCAATCAGAAGCACGTCCACCGTGCGCATGCGGTTGCGCAGCTCCAGCGTTTTCTTGCGCGCGATGGCCTCGACCACCTCGTTGGTGAAGTTTTCGCTGGTGGTGAACAGAATCTTGCTGTTTGCGTTTTCATCCGCGATAAAGTGCGCCACGGCGTTCATCAGATGCGTTTTGCCGAGGCCCACGCCGCCGTAGATGAACAGCGGGTTGTAGGCGTGCCCCGGGTCCTCGGCCACCGCCATGCTGGCCGTGTACGCCATGCGGTTGCCGTTGCCGACGACGAAGGTTTCAAAGGTGTATTTCGGGTTCAGGGGAGAGGACGTCATTTCCTTCTCAAAGCGGGAAAGCTCGTCTGTTGTGACCACTTCCAGATTATACGCCTCGCCGAACGCCTGCCCGATGACCATCGAAAGCTGGGTCTGGTAGCGCTCCCGGATGTTGCGCACGATAAACGCGTCGTCACAGTAGATTACAATGCGCCCGTTCTCCGCCGAATGCAGCTTCAGACCCTCGAACCACGTGCGGTACCGGGTCTCGTTCATGCTTTCGCGCAGGAGACCCAGCGCCTTTTGCCATAGCAGGAATGCATCCGAGTAATTCATGAAATGGCTCCCTTCGAAATTTTTATCCACAATCAGCGGTGCAAAAAAGACCGGCTTGTGGATAAGTGTCTATATCTTAGCAGATTATTCGCGATTATGCAAGGGTAAAACGAGATTTTTTCAGAATTTTGCACATCGGGGGCTGTGGATAAACGGTGGAAAACCGTGGATAAGGCAGAGGATGGATGTGGAACGCGCGGGGATAAGCGAGATTTCGCCGCGGGAGGCTTGCAAGTTCTCTCTCTGGCGGGTATAATAAAATGGAAGTATACCGAGAGGGACAGACAGATGAAAAAGGATGGCTTTCATAGCGTTCATAATAGGAAGGAAGACGGCCGCGCGGCGGTGAAGCGGAGGAAGCAGAGGCGGCAGAAGCGGCTGATTCTGTGTTTATGCGTGCTGACGCTGGCGGCGCTGTGCGTGGCGGGGGCGTCGATTGTGCGCGCGATTACCGAGGACGCGCGGCCGCGGAGCTACACGGCCGACGGGCGGCCGATTTACGTATCCGGCGCGTACCGCTACTGCGAGAACGCGGACGGCACGGCGGACATTTTAGGCTACTTCGGCGAGGGCGGCATCGTGACCGTGGCGGGAAGCCTTGACGGGCACGCTGTGAGCGGCCTCGGCGAGAATGCCTTTGCCGCGCACGCGGACGTGACGGCCGTGCTGCTGCCGGAGACGGTGAGCCGCGTGGGCGCGAACGCGTTTTCCGGCTGCTCGGCGCTTTCGGAGATCGTGCTTTCGAAGGGCGTGTACGCCGTGGGCGACGGCGCGTTTTCGAACTGCGCGGCGCTGACGCGGGCGGTATTTCTGTATGAAAAGCCTGAGGGCACGCCGGGCGAGGCGGTCTTGGCGTTCGAGCTGGGCGAGGGCGTGTTTTCCGGGTGCGTACAGCTTACGGACGTGCAGCTGCCCGCGAGCCTTGAGGCGCTGCCGGACGGGCTGTTTTCCGGCTGCACAGCTCTTGTGGACGTGAGCGTTCCCGAGGGCGTGACGGAGGTGGGCGCGGAGTGCTTCCTGAACTGCGAGAGCCTGCGCCTGCGCGCGCTGCCGCAGGGGCTGAAGTCGCTGGGCGCGCGCGCGTTCGCCGGCTGCCGGGCGATGGAAAGCCTGATCGTGCCGGGCGGCGTGAGCGAGCTTCCGGACGAGGTGTTTTCCGGCTGTGAGTCGCTCTGGGCGCTTTCGCTGACGGACGGCGTGAAGGCGATCGGCCGCGAGGCGTTCGCGGGCTGCGCGAGGCTGGATTCGCTTGTGCTGCCCGCGTCGGTCGAATCGATTGGCGAGGGCGCGCTGCGCGGCTGCGCGCGTCTGGCGGCGATTTCGCTGCCGGAGACGATGGCCTCCGTGCCGGACAGCCTGTTCGAGGGCTGCGCGGCGCTTGCGGACGTGCGGCTTCCCGCGGGGCTTTCCGCCGTGGGCGCGAACGCGTTTTCCGGCTGCACGGCGCTTACGGCGCTGGAGCTGCCCGATTCCGTGCGCTGGATTCAGGATGGCGCGTTCCGAGACTGCCGCGCGCTGAAAAAGCTCCGCCTGCCGGACGGGCTGGAATCGCTGGGCGCGGAGGCGTTTTCCGGCTGCGCGGCGCTGGAGACGATTGCGATTCCCGGCGGGATCCGCGAGCTGGCGGACGGCGTGCTGCGCGGCTGCGAGAGCCTTTCGGGCGTAACGCTGCCCGAGACGCTGACGCGCGTGGGCGCGAGCGCCTTTGAAAACGACCGCGCGCTGGCGGCGATTGCGCTTCCCGCCTCCGTGACGGAAATCGCCGCGCGCGCGTTCGCGAACTGCGGGAAGCTGGACGGCGTAATCCTGCCGGACGCGCTCGCGGCGCTGGGCGACGCGGCGTTTGAAAACTGCGCATCCCTTACGGCCATCGACGTGCCCGCGGGCGTGGCGAGCGTCGGAAGCGCCGCGTTCCGCGGCTGTGTGTCGCTGGCGCGCGCCTCCCTGCCCGGCGCGGCGGAAATCGGCGAGAGCGCCTTTGAGGGCTGCACCGCGCTGACCGACCTGCGGTTCGGCGAAAGCGGCGACCCGGGCGTGATCATTTCCTGAAAAATGAACTCCGAAATGACCGCGCGTCGCTTTTGTGGCGGCGCGCGGTTTTCCGTAATGAGAAATTGCGTAAACGTATGGACGAATCATGCATTCTATGCTATAATACGGCGAGAAATCGCTCGAAAATGGAGGAACAGACGTGGAAAGCTGCATGATTCCGGATGGATATAAAAGCCCTTTAAGCGTTCAGGACACGGAAAAGGCCATTAAATACGTAAAGGACACCTTTGAAAGAACCTTTGCCGACGCGATGCGGCTGCTTCGAATCAGCGCGCCCTTATTTGTGACGGCGGATTCGGGATTAAACGACAATCTGAACGGCGTGGAGCGTCCCGTGTGCTTTTCCATTCGCTCCATGGACGGCGAGAGCATGGAAATTGTGCATTCGCTGGCAAAGTGGAAGCGGCAGGCGCTGCGCGACTACGGCTTCGGCATGCACGAGGGTCTGTATACGGACATGAACGCCATACGGCGCGACGAGGACTTGGACAACCTTCACAGCGTATACGTCGACCAGTGGGACTGGGAAAAGGTGATTTCGCGCGAGGACCGCACGCGGGCGTATCTGGAGGACACGGTGAAGGTGATCGTGCGCGTGCTGGCGGCGACGGAGCTGGCGGCGTGCGCCATGTTCCCGGCGCTCACGCCCTCGGTGAACCCCACGGTGACGTTCGTCACGTCGCAGGAGCTGGAGGACTTGTATCCGCAGCTTTCGCCGAAGGAGCGCGAAAACGAGATCACGAAGAAGTACGGCACGGTGTTCCTTGAAAACATCGGCGGGAGCCTGAAGTCCGGCAAGCCGCACGACGGCCGCGCGCCGGACTACGACGACTGGTCGCTGAACGGCGACATACTGGTGTGGAACGAGGTGCTGGGACGCGCGTTTGAGATTTCGTCGATGGGCATCCGCGTGGACGAGGAAGCAATGGCGCGCCAGCTGGCGCTCGCGGGCGCGGAGGACAGGAGGAGCCTGCCGTTCCACTCCGAGCTTCTGAACGGCAGGCTGCCGCTCTCCATCGGCGGCGGACTGGGGCAGTCGCGCATCTGCATGCTGGTTTTGAAAAAGTGCCACATCGGCGAGGTGCAGGCCAGCCAGTGGCCGAGGGAAATGAAGGAGGAATGCGCGAGGAAGGGCGTTTTCCTTCTGTAGATTGCAAAAGGGGCGCGCTTCGTCAGCATATATACGCACTTGAAACTGTGAATAAACCGCCGCTTATAGTTCAAGTCGGAAGCCACTGCTTCATAGAACCCTCTGCCGTATTTCCGATCCGCTTCCGATTCATCTTACCACAGCGAATGAAAAAAACGCAGGCGCAGGGCTCCATCCGCTGCGCCGGGCATGAAAAACCGACCCGCCGAATTTCGAGCAGGCCGGTTGAGGGGGTGCCGGGGGAGCGAC
>CAVERI010000085.1:0-11443 GCA_963618055.1 bacterium
CTGAACCCGTTCGACTTCAATCCGCTGGTGCGCGAAGCCTATCTGCAAACGGCGGAAAACACCGTCCGGCTGGCGGCGGAGAGCGGCGTGCCGTGCGTGAACATGCACATGCCCGAGGGCGTGCATTTCAAGCTGCCGGGACGCAGGGTGTATCTGTTTGACGAATATCGGGAGGAATACCGCGCGTCGCTGCTCGCGTTTCGGGAGCGGATGGCGCGCGCCGCGGACGGCCGCGTGACGGTGCTGGTGGAAAACACGTGCTTCACGCGCCTTCGCGGCCTTCCGGAAGCATTGGACACGCTTTTGGAATCGCCTGTCTTCGCGCTGACCTACGACGCGGGGCACGACGCGTGCGACGGCTTCGCCGCGTCGGAATTTTACCGCGCGCGCGAGGGGCGCGTAAAGCATATGCATCTGCATCAGGCAAATGAAGCCACCTGCCATCTGCCGCTGGGCGGGGGCAGGGTGGACGAAAACGACCTGCTCGCGCGCGCCGAAAACGGCGATATGCGCGTGGTGATCGAGGTGAAGAGCCGGGAGGGGCTCGAACGGAGCGTGAACGCGCTTCGCGAAAGGAACGCAATCGCATGAACAAATACATTACCGTGAAGGGCGCGCGCGTGCACAATCTCAAAAACATCGATGTGGTGCTGCCGCGCGACCAGATGATCGTCATGACCGGTCTGTCCGGCAGCGGCAAATCGTCCTTGGCGTTCGATACGATTTACGCGGAGGGGCAGCGGCGCTATGTGGAGTCACTGTCCTCCTACGCGCGCCAGTTTTTAGGGCAGATGGACAAGCCGGACGTCGATTCCATCGAGGGTCTGTCGCCCGCCATTTCCATCGACCAGAAGACCACCAGCAAGAACCCGCGTTCCACCGTGGGCACGGTGACGGAGATTCACGACTACCTGCGCCTGCTCTACGCGCGCGCGGGCACGCCGCATTGCCCGAAGTGCGGGCGCGTGATTCAGCAGCAGACGATCGACCAGATCGTGGATCAGGTGATGACGCTGCCGGAGCGCACGCGCATTCTGATTCTCGCGCCCGTGGTGCGCGGCCGCAAGGGCGAATACACCAGGCTGTTGGAGGACATGGCGCGCAGGGGCTACGTGCGCGCGCGCATCGACGGCGCGATTTACGAGCTTTCCGACCTGCCGGCGCTGAACAAGAACCAGAAGCACACCATCGAAATCGTGATCGACCGCCTCATCGTGCGCGAGGACATTCACACGCGCCTGACCGATTCCTTGGAAACGGCAATGAAGCTGGGCGAGGGTCTGGCGGTCGTCAGCGAGGTGGACGGCGCGGACACGCTGTATTCGCAGTCCTACGCCTGTCCGGACTGCGGCGTGTCCATCGAGGAAATGGCGCCGCGCATGTTCTCGTTCAACAATCCCTACGGCGCATGCCCGGTGTGCTCGGGTCTGGGCGTTCTGATGAAGATCGACCCCGCCAACATCCTGCCCGACCCCGCCAAGTCGCTCAACGAGGGCGCGCTGCGCGTGACCGGCTGGGACAGCGCCGAGGATGGAAACGGCATGGCGCGCATGTATCTGGACGCGCTTTCGAAGAAATACGGCTTCTCGCTGGACACGCCGGTGGGCGAGCTGCCGAAGGAAATCATCGATATTCTGCTGTACGGCACGAAAAACGAGAAAATCACCGTGGAATACGAGCGCGACGGCCGCATGGGGCGGTTCCAGTCGCCGTTTGAGGGCATCGTCACCAACCTTGAGCGCCGCTACCGCGAAACCAGCAGCGACGCGATGAAGGAAGTGTACGAAAGCTACATGACCAACACGCCCTGCCCGGAGTGCGGCGGGCGCAGGCTGAAGAAGGAAGCGCTGGCCGTCACCGTGGACGGAAAGAACATCGCCGAGGTCAGCGAAATGTCCGTGCGCGACGCGGTGCGCTTTTTTGAGAACATTCACCTTACCGAGAAGGAGCGCCTGATCGCCCGGCTCATCCTGAAGGAGGTCAACTCCCGGCTGGGCTTCCTGCGCGACGTGGGTCTGGACTACCTCACGCTTTCGCGCAGCGCCTGCACGCTGTCCGGCGGCGAAGCGCAGCGCATCCGTCTGGCGACGCAGATCGGCTCCAGTCTGGTGGGCGTTCTGTATATTCTGGACGAGCCGTCCATCGGCCTGCACCAGCACGACAACCAGAAGCTGCTGAATACCCTGCGCCGCCTGCGCGATCTGGGCAACACGCTGATCGTCGTGGAGCACGACGAGGAAACCATGCTCGCGTCCGACTACATTGTGGACGTCGGCCCCGGCGCGGGCACCGAGGGCGGCTACGTCGTGGCCGCCGGAACGCCCGCGGAGATCATGGAAAGCCCCGCCTCGCTCACTGGCGCGTATCTCAGCGGCCGCCGCCGCGTGCCCATGCCGGACTTCCGGCGCTCGCCGTCCGGCTGGCTCACCGTGCGCGGCGCGCGCGCCAACAACCTGCGCAACGTCACCGTGAAATTCCCGCTGGGCGTGGTCACCTGCGTCACCGGCCTGTCCGGCAGCGGCAAATCGTCGCTGGTGAACGAAATTCTGTATAAATCGCTTTCGCGCACGCTGAACCGCTCCAAGGAGCGCCCCGCCGCGCACGACGGCATCGACGGCGTGGAGCAGCTGGACAAGATCATCGCCATCGACCAGTCGCCCATCGGCCGCACGCCGCGCTCGAACCCGGCCACCTACACCGGCCTGTTCGACCTCATCCGCGACGTGTTCGCCTCCACGTCCGACGCGAAGGCGCGCGGCTACAGGAGCAACCGCTTCTCGTTCAACGTGAAGGGCGGACGCTGCGAGGCCTGCTCCGGCGACGGCATCATCCGCATCGAAATGCACTTCCTGCCGGACGTGTACGTGCCCTGCGACGTGTGCAAGGGGCACCGCTACAACCGCGAAACGCTGGAGGTGCGCTACAAGGGCAAGAACATCTATGAGGTGCTGGACATGACATGCGAGGAAGCGCTGGAATTCTTCAGCGCGCTCCCGCGCCTTGCCCAGAAGCTGCAAACCATGGTGGACGTGGGGCTGGGCTATGTGAAGCTCGGCCAGCCCTCCACCCAGCTCTCCGGCGGCGAAGCGCAGCGCGTGAAGCTGGCCACCGAGCTTTCAAGAAGAGCCACCGGCCGCACGCTCTACGTGCTGGACGAGCCCACCACCGGCCTGCATATGGCGGACGTGGAGAAGCTCAACGAGGTCATCCAGCGCCTTGCCGACGCGGGCAACAGCCTTGTGATCATCGAGCATAACCTCGACGTCATCAAGACCGCCGACTACGTGATCGATATGGGCCCCGATGGCGGCGACCGCGGCGGCACCGTCGTCGCCGAGGGCACTCCCGAAGAGGTCGCCAAGGTCGAAGTTAGCTACACCGGCCAGTTCCTCAAGGACATCCTCGCCCGCGAGGGCGCGCGCCCGAAACGGTAAACCAATCCCGCCCGACAGAAGTCATTCCCTCTGCCGGGCGGAATTGGTTGATGGTTACCTTGCGGCGTCTGCTAAGTCAAGCAAGTCGGCTGCCCAAGAACCCGCTTTCGCGGTGGCTCTGGTGATTTTGAGAGCCTTCACCGCAACTTCCGAAATATCGATAAATTCCGCGTATGCGTCGTTATAGCTGTGATCGTAGTGCTTTGAATAAAATATGTCGGTGTCCAGCTCATAGCTTGGCAGGCTTCCATCCATGTAACCGTCTACCAGCTTCAGGTATGTTGCGTACATACTGTGATCTCCGGCAAATCCCGGTTTTGTCCAGTCGGTCAGATCGTCGGAGTTCAGGTAGACATTGGTTCCCAGATTTGTTCCGGCAATGGAATATCCTCCGTTGTACTCCGAAGAAGCAATACGGTTGCCGGCAGCCGCGCCAAGCTCTTCCGCGAGACGATTAACAATGAGATTGGACTTGGACACGCCAATATCCGGAACAAAGTCATTCACGTTGATGAAGTTATACACGTTCATGTCGCGGTAGGTGTCATCCTTTATAGCGTCGTAGCCGAACGGGATGGGAGACGCAAAGGTATACGTCTCGATCTGGTGCTTGTTTACACGATCTTCCTTGACAAGATAGTAGGTCAGGCACTGCGCGGCCGCGCCGCCCAGACTGTGGCCGGTGATTCGGATATGCGCCTTGTCATTGCTGGAAATGGCGCTCAGTACCTGATCGAGGCGGTAGTTTTTCGTTACACCGTCGATTGTACAATTGACGAAGTATTCATCATTAAAAATACCATTGATGTATTCCTTGGCAATGTTCGCAAACCCCGTGTGTACGCCGTCCTCGTTCATTTTCGTTCTTGCATTCGTATCAACCCAGTCTGCCCATCTTTCTTGGCTGCCTTCAAAGGCGATGGTCATGACCAGTTCTCCGTCGGCTGTGTTGGTTACCTGAATAAAGCTGTCCGGGAAGCCGGATTCTTCCGTTATCCGCAGACCGCTGACGTGCATGGTTTGACTACTGTTCTCGCGGTATTCTCCACCGGAAATTCCCAGCTCAAAACCGCCATCGATGGTATCTGAATTGACTTCGTAGATACCTTTCCGTCCGGTTTTCGAGACGATAACGCCGTTTACGTCTCTGTATTCCTCTGATGCATTCACGCCGTCAATTCGGGTACTGCTCTTATCGCCCATTTTCTCCAGCGCACTGTCCACGAGGGCTCCTGTGTCATAAGCGACCTGCGACCACTTGGCCATGTTGTCTATGTGTTCGTTTTCAATTCGATTCTGAGGGAAGCAGGAGGAACACCATGACAATTCACGCCCATTCGGGCGGTGCAGATCATCCAGCTCGATTGTCAGACCATCAATTTCGCACTCCCAGTATGCATGAACGTGGGGATGCTCGCTGTAAGAGATTGTTCCTTCGTGTTCACAGCGGAATCTTTCTCCGCAGCGCAAGCATTTCGAATAATCGTCGTCCAGATAAAGGTGGCCAACGCAGTCGCAGCAGGTATCGATTCGAAGAACTTTTCCCGTTGTGCTGACGTATCCACATTTCACGCATGTATACAGATAGGCGTGCGGATGTTCTTCCTGATAATGCCCCTCGTCCCAGACATGCGAGCAGGTTGCAGGATCGACGGTCGGAGCGGTCGTCGTCTGGGTTCTGCCGCATCTGGTGCACTTTTGCAGCCACTGTTCCCCCTGAAGATAAGCGCTTCCCCATGCGTGGCCATAGCACGTGCAGCAGTTGCCGTACTTTGCGTAGCCGGTATACTTTGCTGCGCCGCAGGCGCACCGGTCGAAGGTCGCGTGGCCTTTGCCGTCCTGATGCTTCTCTTCGATATGCCCCTTACTCGTGTAGGCATGCGCGGCGCGGACGGTCTTGGTCTTGCGGGCAGTTTCGTCGCCGCAGCCGTCGCACTTCATCGTATAAGTGATAGTTACGTCGTGCTCGTTCTCGTTCTGGTTTACGTAGTTGCTGCGCTTAATGATGTTTTCTTTGTAGTTATGAACATGCGCCGGAGCCTTTACTGTGATCGTGCCGCTGCTGGCGGAAACCTGATTGCCGTTTCCGTCGCGAACCGTTGCGGTAAAGACATAGCTGCCCGCCTTGCTGGCGGTATGGTTGTAGGAACTGCCGTAGCTCAGGTCGGTGTTAGCAACCACGTTGCCATCACAGGTCACCTTCCACGAGAAGGAATAGTTTCCGTCACCGCCGGAAGCCGCGGCGGACGCGGAGAGCGTAGCGCCCGTTTCCGCGCTGGACGGGCTGGCGCTGACGCTGACCTTCAGCGGCTCCTGCTGGGCGGGCTTCACATAGCCACAGCTGCGGCACGTGCCATTCTCATTGAAATTGTGATTTTCGCGTTTATAGACGCGCGCGGAATCCACCAGCTTGCTGACGACCGCGTTACAGTCGGCGCAGACCTTTTTATACTGAATATCCACGATGTGCTGCGTTTCGCTGTCCGGACGATAGGCCGGGTAGCCGTCGAGGGCAACCAGATTCGTCTGGCTGTGCGGGCAGGCGTGCGTGTATCCGCAGGAGGGGCAATCGCCGTTGCTGTCAAAGTTGTGGCTCACGGTTTCGGAAGCCGAAAAGCTGTCGCCGACGCGCTCAAAGCAGATAGTGCAGTATTTATACTGGTAGCCCGTCATGGTGTGCGTATTATCAGAAACGCTCTTGTACGTAATGGCGCGGCTGGTATCCCACGCGATTTCGGTGGATGGGTGCTGACAGGCAGGCGCCTTTACCGTGATTGTGCCGCTGCTGGCGGAAACCTGATTGCTGTTTCCGTCGCGAACCGTCGCGGTAAAAACATAGCTGCCCGCCTTGCTGGCGGTATGGTTGTAGGAACTGCCGTAGCTCAGGTCGGTGTTAGCAACCACGTTGCCATCACAGGTCACCTTCCACGAGAAGGAATAGTTTCCGTCACCGCCGGAAGCCGCGGCGGACGCGGAGAGCGTAGCGCCCGTTTCCGCGCTGGACGGGCTGGCGCTGACGCTGATCTTCAGCGGCTCCTGCTGGGCAGGCTTCACGTAGCCGCAGTCGCGGCATACGCCCTTGCTGTTGAAGTCATGTTCCTCGCGCTGGTAAACGCGCTCGGAGTCTACCAGCTTATCAACGACCGCGTCGCAGTCGCGGCAGACTCTTTTATACTGAATATCCACGATATGCTTCGTTTCGCTGTCTTGGATATAGGCCGGATACCCGTCGATTTCAACCAGCTTCGTTCTGGTATGCGCACAGGCATGCGTATATCCACAGGAAGGGCAGTCGCCGTTTTCGTCGAAATTATGCCCGACGGTCTCGGTGACCTTGTAGCTGCTGCCGATATGCTCGAAGCAACTCGTGCAATATTCGTACTGATATCCCTTCATCTTGTGCTGGGTATCGGAAACCGATGTATAGGTAATGCTGCGGCTCGTATCCCACGCAACGTCCGTGTTGGAATGCACGCAGGCTTCGACGGTAAAGGTCGTCATGCCCGTGTAATCCCACGTGCTGGTGTTGTCCGGGTCGTTGCCTTCGCAGCAGGCGCCCGCCCACACGCGATAGCTGTGACCGGCTTCCCACGTATGGCTGACCTTCGCGTAGGCCTTGCTGGTCTGGGTGCGATCACAAATGGATGCGTTCGTCGTCGTATCGCGGACGGAGTACGCGTAAAAGCTCGCGTTCGACACCTTATCCCATGAAATGGTGATTGTTCCGCTGCCCGGCCTCGGCGCGTATGCCGACAGGCCGATGGATGACGCGGCGCTTACGTTCTCCGGCAGCAGGCCTGCGAGCAGCGTAACGCACAGGAAGAGCAGTGCGAACGTTTTGAACGAGAAGTGGAATCGTTTAAGACTTCGGGCTTTCATCACTAACGTTCCTCCGATCGAAATCAATACCCAATGTTAATTATAGGCAGAAAATTCAAAAAATCAAGCGACTGAAAGCAATAAAAAGATTGCCCGGCAGAAATTCTCTGTCGGGCGGCGTTTCAGAAGCTGGGGTTTGTCATGCCTGTGGATTCGCGGCAGGCGCCCCCGTCAGGGTAACGGCGGTGTTCGCCACGTGGTACACGGTATCGCACAGGCGGTCTACGTCCTCCTTTATGTGGGTCGCGACGACGATCAGCGCGCCCTTCTCTTTTTCACGAAGAAGAATCGAGCGAACATGCTCAACCGCGTCGGAATCAAGGCCGTTCATCGGTTCGTCCAGCAGAATCAGCTCCGGCTTCTCCATCAGCATTTGCGCGATGGACAGCCTTTGTCTCATGCCGAGGGAGTAGTTGCGCACCTTTTTTCGGCTGCGCGGGTCAAGCCCCACGTTTTCGATGGCGAGCTCGACGTCCCTGTCGGTTGCGACGCCCCGAAGCCGGGACAGAAGCCGCAGGTTTCGCTTCCCGCTCAGGTTCGGTATGAAGCCCGCGGTATCAAAGTGAACGCCGTACACGCAGGGCAGCTTTTTCCCGCTGATCACCGGCTTGCCGTCGACCCATATCGCGCCGGAGGACGGCGGCAGCAGCCCGCACAGCATTTTCATGAGAACCGTTTTACCGGAGCCGTTTCGTCCCACAAGGCCGTAGATCTGGCCGCCGTGCATTTCAAGGTTCACATTCGCGAGCACTTCCTGCCTTCCAAATTGCTTCGAAACGCCTTCAACCTTCAGCGTAAGGCTCATGCCGGACACCTCCTCTTCGTAAAGCGTGCGCCCCGCGCGGCATAAGCAGGCCGAAAAGCAGAACGCACAGGGCGATCAATCCAATATACGCATATGAAACGGAAGGGCGAAACGTGGTTCCCGTCATATCCAGCATATTCAGATTGACCCACGAGACGGGCGAGAAAAAGTAAACCACATACGGCATGCCCAGCCCCTGAAAGCAGGAATCGAACACGATGATCATGAGCGCGATAAACCCTCCGCCCGCGTGCTTTGCGCGAGAATTGATGAGACACACCGTCAGCCCCAGAAACACGGAAGCCAGAAAATGAAGCGACCAGCTCAGAAGCAGAGCCTTCGCCGGCGTCATCAGCTGCTGAAGCTTTTTGGAGAAGATGAAGTTCATCGCGACCAGCCGGTTTCCCGCGCCGCGGTTCAGACTCATATAAAACCTGCCCCAGCCGAGGTCGAGCTCCACATACGGCAGCATCACGAGCACCGAGATAAGCAGCATCGCCGCCCAGTAAAGCGCGCTCATCGCCACAATGTGCAGGGTTATGCCAAGCACATGGGACGTGTGGTCGCAGCGGATTTTCACCAAGTCCTCGGACGCGTCCCTGTATGGCACGCTTTCAATCAGCCACACCCACAGGGTCAGCAGGATGCCGTTTGCGATGTAGTTGTCTCCCAGAAAAACAAAATAGGGAAGAATGGACGCCTTCATGCCGAAGTTCGCGCACACGTCGCGCATCGGGGACGCGAAGAGATACGCGGTCGTCAGCGCCAGAAGCAGCACAAGCAGGCTCTTTTGTCGCAGCAGGGCCTTGTGGCAATAGTAGCTGCATGCCCGAATCGGCATATCAATCCCTCCTTATCTCCATCCTTCGTATGAACAGAATGGCGCAGGCGGAAAGGCAGCCGACCACGGCAATTACGCCCAGAAATCCCTCAAGCGGATTTTGCATGGACGTGTAGCCGGCGATGCGGCCGAGATCCAGCCTGCCGGGCGTCAGCGTAATGCCCGCGACGCCGCAAAGAATCTGGATTCCGTAGGAAATCAGAAACGGCGCGGCATAGGCGACCGCGCGCTCCTTCGAGACCGTCGAAGCCGCCATGCCCACCAGACTCCACGCCCCGGCGATGAGCCCCCGCGCGCACACCATGCACAGAACGTAGAGAAGATATTTCTGCCCGGCAAGCAGCCGCCCGAAAAGCCCGGTTTCGTAAGCGTCCATGTTGACGAGCGCCGCCTCCGACACCATGGGAACCTTCAGCGCCAGAATGCCGATGAAGAGAAGCATGCCGGCGACAACCGAGAGCCACGCGCCTACAAAGCACGCCGTGATCTTGGAGGAATAATACGCGCCGCGGGTGACCCGGTATTTTTCATAAATCATGTAGCCGGTTTCCCGGTCTCTCTGCAGCACCCGGGAATAGCACAGCGTGCCCGCCGCCGGCATCAGAATCTGCATGTATCCCGTGCCGAGCGTCAAATCCAGATAGTAAATGACGTCCCCGCCCGACATGAACAGCTCTTCAAACACCGCCTGCATCTGTATGACCACGACGGCCAGCATCGCGGCGAAAAAGCCAATTCCCGAAAGCGCCCGGCTCAGGTCGCACCGCAGCGAATGAAGAAAGGCTTTCATGCCGCTACAGCTCCTCTCCCGTGCGCGCGTCAATCAGGGCGAAATCGGAGTAAAAGTGCCCCACCTCATACCCTCCGGCCTCCATCGATACGTTCCACTGCTGATCCTGCGTGAACAGCCATGCCGGCGTCAGGCGGTAGCCGCTTTCCGGATCGACGCCCGAAATCGGAACCTTTGCGTATACCAGCCGCTGATGCGAAATGCTCACGCCAATCAGCCGCGCGTGCGCAATGCTCGCGACGTACAGCGCGTAAGCGTCCTGAACGTCGGAGAGCGCTTCCTCCGGCGACAGAAGGCGCTCGCTGTTTTCCACCTGCTTGTCGATGTGGTAGAGTCCGCTGGCGCTCAGAAACTGAAGTCCGTCTTTCGTCCAGAGGGTCATCATCTTGGAACCTTGCATATACGTTCCGTGCAAATCCGAATAGTAGCCGTCCACTGAGAGTCTCAGGCCGTTTTCGACGCAGCAGAAGAACAGCACATAGCATTCCTCGATTTTCTTGGCGTCGACGGACTTGAACGCGGACGGAATGGCCGCGCGAAGCGCGGCTTCATCGTGGGCCTGCGCGTGAATAAGCTCGACGTGAAGATTCAAACGATTCAAAACGTCCTTCGCGAGTGCCGCGATTTTGTCCACGCTGCTAAAACTCAGATCATTTGCAGCGCCGCCATTCCACTCCATGAATAAGGGCAGCGATCCGTTGACAAGTTCTGAAAGGTTCTTTCCTAAACGAGTCTTATAAGATAAACCATCGAAGCCAATGGTCATCGTTTCATCATCGTTTGACCATTCAGTTGCCATATACTGTCTTTTTGTATCTTTGGTTAAATACGGCGCTTTCATCAGCACATCCACCGCTGTGGACTCATCGATTTTATAGGTAGAGCAGATCAGGTCTGGTACGGTTTCCGGAAGGAATTCGGTCATGCAAACACAGGCAGAATTTTCATCGGCGTATGCGAAGCCGAGCAGCATAACGCATAGCGCCAGCCCGAAGCAGATGATCCGTTTCATAATAAATCCTCCTATTATATGTGATATGTGATTGAAATGGGGGGCTTTGCGATTCCATTCGCCCCTTAAAGCCCCATTCGATAAGCCTTAAGGGGCGAGGTCGATTCTGCGTTAGCTATATATATCCTTTCTCCATCAATTTCATTATAGCATAAAGCTATTCGAGGAGTCAACCGTTTAGCCACAATTATTCCAATGATTCGCCACAGTTTTTCAACAATCTCTTCTGTCAGGTAGAATTGGGCTCCTGACTTACCGGCCTGCATCGATGGTGGAGAGGGTCAGCCGGATATGGCGCTTGGCGCGGAAGAGGTACACGTGGACGGAGGACAGAGACAGATGCAGCGTCTGGGCGATTTCCGCGCGGGATTGGCCGGACAGGCGCAGCCTCACGATGGCCTGCTCGCGCGGTGGGAGTGCGGAAAAGGCGGCTCGAAAGCGGGCGCGGAGGGTTTCGCGGGCGACGTCCTCCTCCGCCGGGGCGGGCGGGGGCTCGCTTTCCAAACGCTCCTGCTGGCGCGCCTGTGCGTCCGCCCTTCGCAAAGCGTCGATGGACGCGTTCTGAACGCTGCGCAGGATATAGGTGGAGCGCGCCCGTTCGTCCATCATCACCAGCTTGGGCAGCTGCCGAAGAAGCGCCATCCACGCGTCGCTCACCACGTCCTCGGCGTCCTGCGTGTGC
>CAVERI010000086.1:0-11322 GCA_963618055.1 bacterium
TATTGAAATTCTGTGCCTTCATCATACCACACCCTTTGAAACAACGTCAAGAGGCGCGAAAGGCGTTGACACGAAAAAACATCGGCCTTATAATGAATCCCTGATACGAACGAGAAAGGGGATTGCGCATGCATCCGATGATGTACTTTGCCGTGCTGGCGGCGTATTTTGTGAAGGGGCTTGCCGGGTTCGCGAATTCGCTGGTGTTTGGCAGCATCATGAATTTCTTTACCACAAACCTGAATATCGTGCCGGTTGATCTGCTTTTGGGAACGCCGTCCAACCTGATTCTCGCGCTGCACTCGCGCCGGGAGATTCGCTGGAGGACGGCGTTTATTCTGGCGGCGTTTATGACGGTCGGCACGCTGCCGGGCGTGTTTCTGCTGAAAAACGGCGACGATCGAATGCTGAAGATCGTGCTGGGCATACTGATTCTCTGTCTGGGCGTGGAAATGCTCACGCGCGGCCATCGAAAAGCGCCGCGGGAGCGGAAGCGTTGGGTTACGTGGGCGCTTGCGGCGCTGGCGGGCATGCTGATGGGCACCTTCGGCATCGGCGCGGTGATGGTGGTGTGCGTAGAGCGGCTGACGGACAATCCGCGCGCCATGCGCGGCACGCTCTGCACCGTGTTTCTGGCGGATAATGTGATTCGGACGATCATGTACGCGGCGGCCGGCGTTCTGACGGCGGAGGTTGCGCTGACGGCGCTGAAGCTGTTGCCCATGATGATTCTCGGTCTGCTTGGCGGCATGACGCTGGCCGGACGGCTGCCGGATAAGACCGTTCGCCGGATCATCATCGTGATGCTGATGCTCACGGGCGCGTCGCTGGCGCTGACGAATCTGCTGTAGCGTTTGTATGCGGTTTGTCACAGAGAAGTCGCTTTTCATTTCACGTTTATGCTTGATAAACAGGCATGCGTGGATATAATGAGAGCGACTTCTTTTTGCGGAAGGGGAGAACAAATATGAGGCTTGCAAAGCTGCTTTGCGCGCTGCTTCTGTGCGCGCTGGCGCTGCCAAGGATTTCCGTTGCGGAGGGGCTGAAGCTGCCCTCGCGCAGCGACGAGTATTCCGCCGAGCTGGCGAAATGGGTGCTGCCGCTCGCGACGGGGCACACGAAGGACGCCACTGCGTCGCTTTTAGAGGCGGAGGGTTTTGAGGTGCTCGCGCAGGAGCATTTTGAAAAGGCGGCGGACGATCCGTCGCACACCTGCGCGTACACGATTGCGAAAAAGCAAATTGAGCTTGACGGACAGACGCGGCCCATGCTGCTGGTGATCGTTCGCGGCACGCAGGCGGGCGAGTGGTATTCGAATTTCGATTTCGCGCCGTCGCACAGCGGCGATACGGCGTTTGCCGAGAATTTCCTGTTTGCGGCGGAGGACGTGTTCCTTGGGCTGAAGGAGTATATCGACGCGGAGACGAATCCGCTCGTGCTCGTGTCCGGCCACAGCCGCGGCGCGGCGTGCGCCAACCTGCTGGGGATGCTTCTGAACGCGCGCTATGGCAGCGAAAGCGTATACGCGTACACCTTCGCCACGCCGACGACCGTGCGCGGCGAGGTGGAAGCGTGCCCGAACGTGTTCAATCTCATCAATCCCTGCGACCCGGTGACGATGATGCCGCTGGCGGCGTGGGGCTACGCGCGCGTGGGAACGGACATCGTGCTGAAGAACGACGAGGCGCTGGCGGCGCGGGTTCGCGAGGGCGTGGGCGTACTGGCCGCGCTCGCGCCGGACATTCCTTCCTATTATGGGCTGAAGCATTCGCTTACGAAGGCGGGGGAGGACGAAAACGGCCTGACCTCGTTTGAAATGATGCTGATGCTCGCCCGCGGGCTTGTGGGGACGGCAGACATGAACGCCGCCGGGACGGGCGCGATCTCCGCGGAAAGCGATTTCGCGCCGCTGATGACAATCGTGGCGGGGCTTTCGGGCGGCTGGGCGGACAACGAGGTGCTCAGGCAGCACCTTCCGCAGACCTATCTGGCGCTGCTTAATCGATAGAGGATGGGGTTTACGCATGGCATACATCGAATTCAGGGACGTGAGCAAGGTTTACCGAATGGGGCAGACGGAGATTCGCGCGCTGGATCACATCAGCTTTTCCGTGGAAAAGGGCGAGCTGTGCGTGATCGTCGGGCCGAGCGGAGCGGGCAAGACGACGCTTCTGAACATCCTCGGCGGCATGGACGCGCCGACGGAGGGCACAATTCTGCTGGACGGGCGCGAAATCAGCGCGCTGAACGCGCGGCAGCTGACGGACTATCGCCGCACGGACGTGGGCTTTGTGTTCCAGTTTTACAATCTGGTGCAGAACCTGACGGCGCGGGAAAACGTGGAGCTGGCGGCGGAAATCTGCAGGGACAGTCTGGATGCGGCGCAGATGCTGAAGAACGTGGGGCTGGAGGGGCGCATGGACAACTTTCCGGCGCAGCTGTCCGGCGGCGAGCAGCAGCGCGTTTCCATTGCGCGCGCACTGGCGAAGAACCCGAAGATCATCCTCTGCGACGAGCCGACCGGTGCGCTGGACTATCATACCGGCAAGGCGGTGCTGAAGCTTTTGCAGGATACCTGCCGAAGCACGGGAAAGACCGTTCTGATCATCACGCACAACAGCGCGCTGACGCGCATTGCCGACCGCGTGATTCGCGTGAAGAACGGCACGGTGATCGAGAGCAGCGTGAACGACGCGCCGCTGCCCGTGGAAAGGATCGAGTGGTAAGGCCTTGAAACGCACGAGAAGAAAAAACATCCTGCGCGGGATTCGGCAGAGCCTGAACCGGTATCTGTCGATTCTGTTCATCGTGGCGCTGGGCGCGGGATTTCTGGCGGGGCTTTCGGCCACGTCGCCGGATATGTTCGAAAACGCCGACCAATACATGGACGAATATCGCTGGTACGACATTGACGTGAAGGCGACGCAGGGACTGACCGACGCGGATCTGGAGGCACTGCGCGCGGTGGAGGGCGTTGAGACGGCGCAGGGCGCGCGCGTGATGGACATGGTGCTGGTGAACAGCCGCGAGACCGAGCTGACGACCCGCGTGTTCGCCATGCTGGACGAAAACGGGCAGACAGAGCTGAACCGCCTGAACCTGAAGGAAGGCCGCATGCCGACACAGCCGGGTGAATGCGTGGTTCAGGCCGCGGCGGGGCGGTACACGCTGGACGCGCCGGCGGTCGGCGACGTGCTGACGCTTTCGGAGGATGACACCCAGTACGACGAGCTTGTAGCGCGCGTGGCCGCGACAGAGCTGCGCGTGGTGGGCATTGTGGAAAGCCCGATGTGTATCTCCGTGGAGCGCGAGCCGTCTACAGAGGGCAGCGGCTCTGTCGCGCTGCAGGCGTTTGTGCAAAAGGATTTTCTGAAGCTGGATTTCGATACCGACGTATTCCTAAGCGTGCGCGGCGCGGCGGAGCTGGATGCGTTTTCGGACGCGTATGACGCATGCATCGAGAATGTGACCCAAGCGCTGGAAGCGCTGGGCGAGACGCGCGCGCCGCTTCGCACGCAGGAGCTGCGAGAGGCGGGCGAAGCGCAGCTTGCGTCGGCGAACGAGCTGGTGAGCGCGCTGGAAGAGGTGGCGCAGGTTCGGCAGAAGCTGGTGCTGGATGCTCTGGCGCGGGCGCGGCAGAGCGCGGCGGTCGCCGAAACGCTGAACGACGCGTCCGTGGCCGAGGCGCTTGCGCAGACGTCGCAGGCGGTAAGCGCTTATGCGCAGGCGGCGATTGCCTCGCGGGGCGAGGAGACCGCGCGGCTGGATAATCTGAAGGAGCAGGCGGCCGCGGCTGCGCAGACGCTGGACGCGCTGAAAACCGGCACGTGGCTGGTGCGCACGCGGCACGATTCGGTGGGCTACGCCAACTACCGGGACAATGTGGAGAAGGTTTCGGCGCTTTGCAAGGTGTTCCCGGTGTTCTTCTTTTCGGTCGCGCTGCTGGTGGCGCTGACCACGATGACGCGCCTTGTGGAGGAGCGGCGCACGCAGATCGGCACGCTCAAGGCGCTCGGCTTCTCGGATGGGCAGATTCTGGGCGAATATCTGCTGTACAGCCTGTCTTCGTCGCTGATCGGGTGCGCGCTGGGCTTCGTCGTGGGCTTCCGCCTGTTCCCCTCGGTGATCAATTCCGCCTACGGCATGATGTACACGCTGCCGCCGATGAAAACGCCGTTCCGTCCTGACCTTGCGCTGCTGGTCGCGCCGGTGACGGTGGGCGGCATCCTGCTGGCGACGGTGTGGGCGTGCTACGGCTCGTTCCGCTCTCGTCCGGCGCAGCTGATGCAGCCCAAGGCGCCCTCGCCGGGCAAGCGCATTCTGCTGGAGCGCATTCCGTTTGTGTGGAAGCGGCTGTCGTTCACCGGTAAGGTAACGTGCCGCAACCTGTTCCGCTATAAAAAGCGCCTGTTCATGACGATCATCGGCATGGCGGGCTGCAGCGCGCTGATGCTGACGGGCTTCGGCCTGCGCGATTCGATCAACGACATCGTGTATAAGCAGTTCGGCGAAATCTTCCGCTATCAGCTGTCCATCGTGACCGACGGCGAAAACGCCGTGGAAACGGATGAAGCGCTGCGCGCCTTCCTGCAGGAGGGCAGCGTCACCGCGTACATTCCCTATCACACGGAAAACGGCCGCGCGCAGGGCGAAGCGGGCGGGGAGAGCGTGGCGATTGCCGCGGTGGCCGATCCCGCCGCGTTCGGCGAATATATCGCACTGCGCGAACGCAGGACCGGAAAGGCGCTGACGCTGACGGACGATGCAGTGATTCTCACCGAAAAGCTGTGCGAGGAGCTGGGGGTCAGCGCGGGGGATGCGGTTACGCTGGAAAGCGCGGACGGCGTGCGCGCGCGAATGACGGTGGGCGGCGTGACGGAGAACTACATTTCCTCCTATGCCTACCTGACGCAGGCGGGCTATGAGCGGGCGTTCGGCGAAAAGCCGGTCTATACGACGTTTCTGTGCCTGACGGCCGACGGCGCGGACATGAACGAGCTCGTCGCAGGCGCGATTCGCTGCCCGCACGTGCTGTATGCCAGCGCCGCGTCCACGCTGATGAAGACGTTCGACGACTCGGTGAAGAGCATCGACGCGATCGTGTGGGTGCTCATCCTCGCGGCGGGCATGCTGAGCATGGTGGTAAACTACAACCTGACCAACGTCAACGTGTGCGAGCGCAGAAAGGAGCTGGCCACCATTCGCGTGCTCGGCTTCCATGAGCGCGAGGTGGAACGGTATATCTTCCGCGAAACGAACGCGCTGAGCCTGATCGGTTCGCTGATCGGCCTTGCCGTCGGCATATGGCTGCACGCGTTTGTGGTTCGAACGGTGGAGGTCAACTTCGTGATGTTTGGCCGCGAAATCAAGCCCCTGAGCTACGCCTGCGCGCTGGCTATCTCCGTGCTGTTCACCTTCCTTGTGAACCGCGTGATGAGCCGCACGATTCGCCGCGTGGACATGGTGGAATCGATGAAGGCGAACGAATAGCAATAGGACTTGTGCAAAGGCGCCTTTCTTCATCTGCATGAAGCGGCGAATATGGCTTACAAAATCAGAAAATAAAGAATGGGGCTGCGGCGGTGTTTCGTCGCAGCCCCAGAAATTACAGTCTCGTCAGATGAATCAGGCCGCATTCGGGTACAGGAAGAGAAACGAGGCCGTCCAGATGGAGCGTTTCTTCCCGAACGACATCGCCGGTGCAGCTGCGCACGACGGCGTGCCACTGAGAGCCTTCAGGGAAGCGTGCGAGCAGCTCGCGTCCGGAGTTGGCGCTGACGAGTATGACCTCGCGCAGACCCTCGGGCACGTCCACAAGGTAGCCCTTTTCATAGCAGGCAATGATCGCACGGCCGTCTCTTTGCGTGCGTACGGCGGGATAGAGCATCTGCGGGCACTCGGCGTAAATGGGCGTATCGACCAGCAGCTCGCGCTCGCGGGTCATAAACTCGGTCCAGAAGCGAATGGCCTTTACGTGCTCCTCGGGCACGCGATCCAGACGCGCGGAAAACTGAACCGTGCTGAAGAGCACGTTCTCAATCTGGCAGACCGCGTTTTCGACCCGATCGTTTACGTGCCAGACCAGCATATCCGAATGCGCGGCGGTGTTCCCGCACAGAAGGCGAATGTCCACCATGCCGACGCGGTTGGTCGAGGTGGTGAACGGACAGTCGCCCACGCGGAACATGTTGCCAAACTCGCGCATGACCGGGCCGATGTAGCTCTGCCTGAACTCGATAAGCACATCCGGCTTGATCGCGGTCAGGGTTTTCATCACGTCCACCATCAGGCGGCGCACCGCGTCCTCCAGAATCACGTAGTCCATGCCCTCCGCGAAGGCGGGCGTGTTCTCGGCCATGCGGAAGGAATCGATGAAGTCCAGCTTAAAGCCGTCCAGCTTCCACTCCACGAGCGCGCGTTTGTACAGATCGATCAGGTAGGCGCGCACCTCGGGATAGCGCGGGTCAAGCGTGTACGCGCCCATGTTCGGAATGAAATCCAGCGTCTTGCCCACGAAGCGCTTCGCCGCCTCGGAGTATTTGCCCACGAAGGGGACGCTGTACCACAGCACATACTTGAGCCCCATTGCGTGTACCCGCGCCACATGCGCCGCCATGTCCGCGATCTTCGCGTGCGCGGGCTGCCAATCGCCGCAATAGGCGTAGCCGCGGCTGTTGTCCTCGGTCTGCCAGCCGTCGTCCACAATCACCGTTTTCAGACCCAGCCTGAGCGCGCGGGCGCACTCGGCCTCGACCTCCTGCTCGTAAACCTTCTGATGGAAGGAATACCAGAACGAGTACAGGGGCAGCTTCGCCGCCTCGGGCACCTTCATCGGCGGATACTTCTCCTCCCACCAGCTGGCGACGGCGCGAATCGCGTCCTCATACCGGCAGTCGGTTTCGTCCAGCCACAGCGTGACCGTATAGCTGCTTGTCTCGCCCGTGCCGTCCAGCGGGATGACAAACCGCATGCTCAGCAGACCGTTTTCCTCCGCAAAGCCCAGACGCCGCTCAATCAGCGTCGTGCAGTCATCCAGCGCTACCGTCAGACGGTTCATCCCTGCGTCGCTGTAAAACACCTGAATCGGCGCCTGCGATGAAATCTTGCTCTTCTGCAGGCAGGCCCAGTCGGGCTTTAGCGCCCGATCCGTGCGACAATTCGTGTGCCACTGATATTGAATATCCACCGGTTCCTTGACGCACTCAAGCGTCAGACAGGGCTTTTCCGCGCTCTTCGCGTCCTCCGGATTCCACGTTAACGAAAAGGCGTGCTTCACCCGCGCGCCTTCTCGCTCTTCGCTGTGGCTAAACTGTACCTCGAAGCTCGTCTTCGCACGAACTGCGCCAAACAACGTTTCCTTCATCTGCGTTCTCCTTTTCCAGTGAACTTTACGCTGTTATTGTAATGCATTGCACGTCAATATGCAAGCATGCGGCTGTCTGATTCCTTGAAATCCATAGGCAGGCGCGCCTTCTTTTGATCAGGCCTCAATCGGCGTCAGCGGCGAGATGCCGTCCCAGCGGTGCAGGCGCACCTTGGTGAACCAGCCATTTTCGTCGCGGCCGTCGCAGGAGACGTAGTAGTATCCGTCCCCGAGCGAGCAGAGACCGGTGCTTCCAAGCCGGAATTCCCAGCCGTATTATAATTGGGAAGACGGCGCTCGTCAAGCGGAGTTTCTTTATGCAAACCTTCCAAATCGAACAAAAGCGGCGTTTTCCTATTGACGCGCCTCCTCCGGCTCTGCTATAATGTTTCTTGTTGGACTTGACCGTATCCTGGGGTGTGCGCCACGTTTCGGCTTTTACCCACATCTTCACAAAAGGACGCCGGGTCGGTGACGCCGATGTCAAGCCCCCATTGTCAGGGGAAGGCAGCAAGCGGCCGCAGGCTTCCGCCCTGCCTGAGCGGCGGGTGAAAAAGCAGGAACGAACGGCACTCACGGGATATCCTTAACCGGCTTGCGAATCGAATCGCGGCCGGGATTTTTTGAATTTTCTTTTCAAGCGCCTGCATTTCTGCTGCAATAGGGTAGATGGAAAGAAACGGAGGCAATGACTTATGAAATACTCCCGCGTGTATCCCGCAAGCGTTCACGAGCTTCCCGGCGCGAAAATCTATATGATCGACCTTGGCGACCGCGACGCGCTGGTCTGCGAGGGCAAGGACTATTTCCCGCAGGAGCTGAACGAGCTTACGCACGAAACCGCGAACCGGCTGCGCGCGCTGTTCCCGTTCACCGCGCCCGTGCCCGTTCTGAATCATGACCGCTCCGTGGGCGTGGGCGACCGGCTTGGCCTTGCCGGCGCGGGGCACATTCGCGTGTTTGAAAAATACGACGCCATGCCCGTGCTCGCGCAGCAGTCGATTCGCGAATTGAATCTCACGAATCGCAGCTTTGAGGACGTGCTGGACAGCGCGACGTTCGCTGTGTTCCGCGAGAACTTCACGCGCGGCTTCGGCGCGGATGGCGACCACCTGAAGAAGCCGGAGGACATCGAGTATGCGCTGTCGCTGGGCTTCACGATGATCACGCTCGACCTTTCCGAGCATATCCACGCAAGTGCGGACGGCGAATACAGTCAGGACGTGCAAAAATTGTATCTGGGCAAGACCTTCCGCGTGGAAAATCACGAGATTGAGTTCACGGCGGACGAGCTTACGCGCGTGACGGGCATTTACGGCGACGCGCTGGACTTCGCCGTCCAAATGTATGACCGTTTTCTGCGCGGCGGCGCGTATAAGGCCGAGTTTGAAATTTCCATCGACGAAACCGGCACGCCCACGCGCCCGAGCGAGCATTTCTTTGTGGCGAACGAGCTGAAGCGCCGCGGCGTCGTGTTCATGACGATCGCACCGCGCTTCATCGGCGAATTCCAGAAGGGGATCGACTACATTGGCGACGTAAAGGCTTTCGACGCGGAAATGGACGCGCACGCCGCGATTGCCCGGCATTTCGGGCACAAGGTCAGCGTGCATTCCGGCTCGGACAAGTTTCGCATTTTCCCGTCCGTGGGCGCGCGCACGCGCCAGCGCTATCACGTGAAGACCGCGGGCACGAACTGGCTGGAGGCCATGAAGCTCGTGGCCGAGCACGCGCCGGAGCTGTACCGCGAGGTGCACGCCTACGCGCTGACGGCGTTTGACGAGGCAACGCGGTATTACCACGTGACGACGAACCTTGCCAATATTCCCGCGCTCGATGCGCTGAGCGACGCGCAGCTGCCCGCGCTGTTTGAAAACAACGACGCGCGCCAACTGATTCACATTACCTATGGCCTGATTTTGAACCACGGCGATTTCCATGCGCGCCTATACGCCTTCTGGCGCGCGCACGCCGAGGAATACGCCGCGGCGCTTGAGAAGCACATCGGCCGCCATCTGGAAACGCTGGGCTGCCCGAAGCGCTGACCCGGCAGGGAGGAATTGCATATGGAATTTTCACTTCCGCGCTACCGCGAGCCGGATTTCTGCGCTGCGCCGCTGTCGAGCGCGCCTGACGTTCGGTGGGTTGCCGCAGAGGCGGACGGCGTCGCGCCGGAGGGCTTTCACAGCACCTCTATGTTTCCGGAGTATTTTCGGGTGAAAGGGACGTGGCGGCTCGCGCCGGAAAGCCGCATGGACGCGAGCGTCGTGCTGCGTCCGAACGGGCGGCTGGATGTGGTTGAAAACCGAACCCTGTGCCGGGGCGACCTTGTGGCCGTCGGGCGCGGCGAAAACGGCGAGGACGGCATTTACCTGCACTGCCACGGCTTCGATGGGGGCGAGGCGGCTTCCGCGGGACAGTTCGAGTTTCGAAAGGGACGCAGCCGCGAAACCTCCTATGCCCGCGACTACGACCGGCTGATTGCGCTTCTGAAGCACGAGCGCGAGCAAGGGAATATCCTGTGGGTGATGGGCCCCGCCTTTGCGTTCGATTTCGACGCGCGCCGCGCCATGCAGGCGGTGATTGAGGCGGGCTACTGCCACGGCATTTTGGCCGGAAATGCGCTGGCGACGCACGATCTGGAGGCCGCGCATCTGCACACAGCGCTGGGGCAGGACATTTACACGCAGGTTTCTCAGCCGGATGGCCACTATAACCATCTGGACGTAATCAACCGAGTGCGCCGCTGCGGCTCCATCGCGAAATTCATCGATCAATATGGCATTCAGGACGGCATCCTGTACGCGCTGACGAAAACCGGCACGCCCTACGTGCTGACCGGCTCCATCCGCGACGACGGCCCGCTGCCCGGCGTGATCGGCGACGCATACGAGGGGCAGGCGGCCATGCGCTCGCTGGTTCGAAAGAGTACCACGGTGATTTGTCTTGCCACGATGCTGCACACCATTGCAACCGGCAACATGACCCCGTCGTTCCGCGTGCAGCCAGACGGCAGCGTGCGGCCGGTGTATCTGTACGCCGTGGACGCGGCTGAGTTCGTCGTAAACAAGCTGCTCGACCGCGGCAGCCTCGCGGCCACAACGATGGTTACCAACGTGCAGGACTTCATCTTCGTTGTCGCCCGCGGACTCGGGGTTATCTGACAGAAGGAAGGGCATGCGTATGAAGCTTCGCATCATGACCTATAACATTCATTCCGGCCGCGACGCGTGGGGGCGGCTCGACCTCGCCGCCATTGGCGAATTTATCCGAACGCTGAACCCGGACATCCTCGCGCTGAACGAGGTTCGCATGGGCACCAGCGACGTGAACGGCGACGAGCAGGCGCGCACGCTGGCCGCGCAGCTCAGCATGCACTGGACGTTCGCGCCCGCCATACCCTATCTGGGCGGGCAGTACGGCATTGCCATCCTCTCGCGCCTTCCCATCGTTCAGACGGATTTCTGGCCGGTGAAGCCGGTGCCCGTGGAGCGGCGCGAAAAAACCTATGAGGATCGCGTGCTGCTGCGCGCCGTTGTGGACGCGGGACGCCCCATCTCCGTGTACACCAGCCATTACGGCCTGTCGGACGCGGAGCGCGTGAACGCCGTCAACCTGACGCTCAAGCACCTGAAGGAAGAAGAAAAGCCCGCCGTTTTCATGGGAGATTTGAACATGGAGCCGGACGATCCACTCATTTCACGCCTGAAGACCGAAATGACGGACAGCGCCGAGCGCCGCTCTTTCCTGACCTTTCCCGCCGATAAGCCGGAGATCCGCATCGATTACCTGTTCCTGCGCGGCCCGTTCCGGGTGCTGAACGCCTTCGCGCCCGCATCCACCGCCAGCGACCATCTGCCGCACGTGACGGACGTGGAGCTGTAAATAAAGAAAATCCTCTGCGTGACAGACGACGCGGAGGATTTCTGATTTATGCCCTTGAGCGGAAACAGGGAACG
>CAVERI010000087.1:0-11228 GCA_963618055.1 bacterium
CCTCATGATGGATGGTTCGGTATTACCTTATCTTTCTGACATTGGTCGCTCCCCCTGCACCCCCTCAACCGGCCTGCCCGAAGCTCGGCGGGTCGGTTTTTCATGCCCGGCGCAGCGGATGGGATGCTGTCTGCATGCTGTCTTTCCTGCGAAGCTTGAAAATTCCTCGATTCATTCGCGAAGCGGCGTTTTGGCTTTCGTCCGCTCTTGACACTGGCGGCGGGCGCGTCTATAATAAAAGGTAGGATTCTTGGAAAAAGGCGGCGGGGCGATGAGGCGGACGTATGACGCGATTCTCCTTCTCGGGCTTCGGCTCAACCCGGACGGGAGCGCGCAGGAGGAGATGCTTCTGCGCTCAAAAAAGGCGGCGGAGCTATGGAAGGCGGGCACCGCGCCGGTGATCGTGGCCTGCGGCGGCCCTACGGGCGGCAGCGGCCGCACGGAGGCGGAGGCGCTGAGAGACGAGCTGGTTTCCTTCGGCGTGGCGGAAAGCGCCGTGCTTTTGGAGGATCGCTCGATGATCACCACGGAGAACATCGTCAACGCGAGGAAAATCCTCGGCGCGGACAAGCGGAACGTGGCGCTGGTCACCAGCGATTACCACGTGTTCCGTTCCCGGCTGATCTGCCGCAGGCTCGGCTTCCGCGCGAAGGGCTTCGGCGCGCCTACGCCGGGCGGGCAGGCCAAGCGCGACAACCGCAGGCTGGAGATCATGTTCACCGCCGACATGCTGCTGGGCTGGGACGCGCGCGATAAGAAGCGCCCGAAATGGGCGGAAACGCTGCGCAGGCGCGTCGCCGCGCCCATTCTGCGCCGCCGCGGCTACGCCATTCCGGAACACGAAACGAAAAACAATCGGCAGGAGGGGTAACGTATGATTCTCGATTCCTTTAGCTTGAAGGGCAAGGTTGCATGGATTACCGGCGCCAGCTATGGCATTGGCTTCGCCATTGCCACCGCGTTCCACGAGGCGGGCGCGAAAATCGTTTTCAACGACATCAATCAGGAGCTCGTCGATAAGGGTCTGGCTTCCTATAAGGAAATCGGCATCGACGCGAAGGGCTACGTGTGCGACGTGACCGACGAGGAGCAGGTCACCGCGCTGGCCGCCCGCATCAAGGAAGAGGTGGGCGTAATCGACATTCTGGTGAACAACGCCGGCATCATCAAGCGCATTCCGATGTGCGAAATGTCCGCCGCGGACTTCCGCAAGGTCATCGACGTTGACCTGAACGCGCCCTTTATCTGCTCCAAGGCCGTCATTCCGCAGATGATCGAAAAGGGGCACGGCAAGATCATCAACATCTGCTCGATGATGAGCGAGCTGGGCCGCGAAACCGTGTCGGCCTACGCCAGCGCCAAGGGCGGCCTGAAGATGCTCACCCGCAACATCTGCGCTGAGTACGGCGAGAAGAACATTCAGTGCAACGGCATCGGCCCCGGCTACATCGAGACCCCGCAGACCGCGCCGCTGCGCGTGCCCGGCCATCCGTTCAACGAGTTCATCATCGGAAAGACGCCCGCCGCGCGCTGGGGCAACACGAGCGACCTGATGGGCCCGGCCGTGTTCCTCGCCTCCGACGCTTCCAACTTTGTCAACGGACACGTGCTGTACGTGGACGGAGGCATTCTGGCCTCCATCGGTAAGCAGCCGAAATAACGCAAGATGAAAATCAGTCATGAACGCCTTCGTCCGGGCATCAGCGCCGAAAACACGTTTATCGCCCGCGAGGACGACGGCACGCCCGTCGGCGCGTGCACCGTTCAGCCGCGCCGGATGGGGCTTTTTCCCGATATGCCTCGGCAATACGTAATTGAGGCCGAGGGCGACGACCGCGCGCTGCACGTTCTGTACGGCGCGGCGGTCGCCCGCGCCCGCGCGCTGGCTGCGCAGACAGGCGCGCCCGCCCGCGTGTACGCGGAGGTTGGCGTGGGCGACGAACGGTCGCTGGAGGTTCTGCACGCGCTGGGCTTCTCGGACGGCGACGGCGTTGTTCGCACCTATCGCCGGGTGACCAGCCATATGAACGTGCGCCTGCTTCCCGACGGCTGCGCCATCGTGCGCGACTTCCTTGCGGACGAAACCGAGCGAAGGTTCTTTCTGGAGCGCTATAACGCCTGCTTCGGCATGCGCTGTGGCGAGGAATGGCTGGAGGAAATCACCTCCCAGCCGGATTTCGCGCGCATTCTCATGGTCTCGCCGGACGACCTGTGCGGCGAGCTGCTGGTGTGGACGGAAAACGGCGAGGGCGTGATCGGCATCATCCAGACGGCGCGGCGCTGGCGCAGGCAGGGCGTGGCGTCCTACCTCATTGAGGACGCGCGGCTCTACTTCGCTTCCCTTGGATTGACCGATTCCCACTTCGACGTGTGGATCGAGGCGCCCGGCTGTCTCTCCCTCGCCCGCGGACTCGGCTACGCCGGAGAGGATCCCCTGATGCTCTATCCGGCGCTGCTTCTGTAGCGCGCAGCCCCCAATACCGTTCGCCGCCCGTCAGCAGGGAAAGCTGGCGGGCGGCGAATTGTATAAATCGCGCTTCTCGCGGATTCCGCGCCGGATTTAACGGCAAATTCATTTGAACATGATATGATACATTTTAATACAGGAAACGGAGACGTGCAGGATGAGGGCTTTGCAAAGGTTTTTGGGGATTCGGGGTGTGAATTGGACGGGGGAGCGTCCGGAGGACAGCGAAATCTACAAAAAAGCGTTGGCGATTGCGTGGCCCGCGGCGATTGAGGGCGCGCTTTTAAGCGTCATCAGCGCGGCGGACACGGCCATGGTGCGCGTGGTGGACAAGTACGCCATTGCGGCGGTGAGCCTTACGGCGCAGCCGCGCATGATTCTTCTGATTATCGCGCAGGCGCTGTGCGTGGGCACGACGGCGCTGATCGCGCGCCGCAAGGGCGAGGACGACCGCGCCGGGGCGAACTCGGTGCTTGCGCAGTCCATGGCGCTGGTTACGGTGGTGGGCATTCTCGTTTCGCTGGTGGGCTATTTTCTGGCCGAGCCGATTCTGGAGCTGGCCGGCGCGGCGGATGAAACGCGGCAGATGGCGGTGGACTACTTCCGCATCATTGCGAGCGGCCTGATTTTCAACTGCTGGTCGCTGTGCCTGTGCGCGGCGCTGCGCGCCATTGGAAACACGCGCATCACGATGGTGACGAACATCACGGCGAATCTGGTAAACGTGTTTCTGAATTACTGTCTGATCGGCGGCAACCTTGGCTTCCCGGCGCTGGGCGTGCGCGGCGCGGCGATTGCGACCGTGATCGGCACGGCCATATCCTGCGTGATTGCGTTCGTGTACGCGACGCGGCCGGACGGCTACCTGATTTTCCGCGTGCGCGGACTGCGGTTCGACCGGCAGACGCTTTCGGGGCTTATGAAGGTGGGCTCGTCGTCGATGGCGGAGAGCGTGTTTCTGCGGCTGGGCTTCTTTGTCAACACGCGCATGATTGCCGACATCGGAGCGGACGAGCTGACGAGCTACAACATCGTGCAGCAGGTGTCCAGCCTTTCGTTCACGCTGGGCGACGGCGTGGCGACCGCAGGCGCGACGATGGTCGGCCAGTCGCTGGGCGCGCGGCGCAAGGACATGGCGATGGCCTATGTGAAGGTGAGCCGGAAGATTTCGATGATCGCGTCATTCCTTTTGATGGCGGTAATCTTCTTCGCGCGGCGCTGGCTGGCGCTGATTTTCACCGAGGATGAGGTCATCCTCGCGGGCGCGTCGCTGGCGTTTACCACGCTGGTGTTCGGCATCATGTCTCAGAACGGGCGCGTGGTGTTCTCCGGCTGCCTGCGCGGCGCGGGCGACGTGAAGTATGTGGCGTTCTGCTCGCTGATCAGCGTGACGATTATCCGGCCGCTTCTGACCTACGTGCTGTGCTATCCGCTCAATCAGGCGATTCCGGCGCTTCAGCTGGCGTATACCGGCCCGTGGATCGCCTTCGTGATCGACGCGTATATTCGCGAGGCGCTGCTGTACGCGCGCGTGCGCAAGGGCGCGTTTCTGGACATCAAGCTGTAACGGAGGGCTTTCCATGGAAAACGCGAGGCGCCGGGGCGTGCCCGGCGAGGCGCTGCTGCTGCTGGCGGCGGTGATCTGGGGCGGCGCGTTTGTGGCGCAGTCGCTGGGCGGGGACAGCCTCGGCCCGCTGAGCTTTAACGCGTCGCGCAGCCTGATCGGCGCGCTGGCGCTCGTGCCGGTGATCTTGTGGAGCGACCGCAAAAAGGGCGCGGGGCGGCCGAAGGGGCGCGAAAGGCGGCTTCTGTGGCTGGGCGGCGCGCTGTGCGGGATTTGTCTTACGCTGGCGGTGAACCTTCAGCAGGTCGCCATTGCGTGGGTGGACGCTTCCGGGCGCGCGAACGTGGGCAAGATCGGCTTTCTGACGGCAATGTACATCGTGCTGGTGCCGATTTTGAGCCTGCTTCTCAAAAAGCGCGCGGGCGCGAACGTGTACGCGGGCATTCTTCTGGCGCTGGCGGGCATGTATCTTCTGTGCGTGAAGGAGGGCTTCACGCTCGGCGGCGGGGATGTGTACGCGCTGCTGGCGGCGCTGATGTTCGCGCTTCAGATCATCGTAATCGACATTTTCGCGCCTAAGGTGGACAACATCCGGCTTTCGGCGATTCAGTTTCTGGTGTGCGGCGTGCTGTCGGGCGCGCTCGCGCTGGGCACGGAGCCGCAGTCGGCGCGGGCGTACCGGGACGCGGCGCTGCCCATCCTGTACACCGGCGTTTTGTCCAGCGGCGTAGGCTACACGCTTCAGATTCTCGGCCAGCGCCGGTGCAGGCCGCAGCTGGCCTCGCTTCTGATGAGCATGGAGAGCGTGTTTTCCGCGGTGTTCGGGTTTTTGATCCTTCATCAGAAAATGAGCGGGCGCGAGCTGCTCGGCTGCGGGCTGATGCTGGCGGCGGTGCTTCTCGCGCAATGGAAGAGGAAAACGAATGAAAGCGTGTAGGTCGGAGACCCTGCGGTTCACGCTGCCGGTTATCGCCGAAAACATCTTCACCACCGGCGTGGGGCTGATCTATTCGGCCATCGTCGGCGGCATCAGCGCAAGCTCGCTCGCGGCCATGGGCACGGGCAATCAGGCGATGAACCTCGTGGTGTCGCTGTTCGCCGTGATCACCACCGGCTGCGTGGTGCTGACGGCGCAGCTCACCGGGCGCGGCGACATTCCGCGCGCCTCGCGCGTGGTGGAGCACACGCTTTTGCTCGCGCCCGCGTCCGCGCTGGTGGTAACGGTCGTGCTGCTGGCGGCGTCCGCGCCGCTGATGCGGCTTTTGATGCCGGGCGCGCAGGCGGATTTTTTGAAGGAAGGCACCGATTATTTCCGCATGCTGCTTCTGTCCCTGCCCGGGCTGATTACGATGAACGCGCTGACCGGCCTTCTGCGCGCCTCCGGCGAATCGCGGCTGGCGCTTTTCAACAGCATCCTGATCAACGTTGTGCAGATTGCGGCGGCGTATATTTTCATCAACAAAATGGATATGAAAATTATGGGCGCGGGCTGCGCGTATGTGGTGTGCCGCTACGCGGGCACGATTGCCATGGTGCTCGCCGTGTTCGGCCATCACCGCGGCTTCAAGGTGGAGCGCGCGCGGATTTTTCGGCCGTCCATGCCCGTGGTGCGCGAAATTCTGCGCGTGGGTCTGCCTACCAGCGTGGACAGCTTCTCGGTGCAGGCAGGCTATCTGCTCAACAATTCGCTTCTGATCGGTCTGGGCGTGCGCGCCGCGAGCACGTATAACGTGATGTCAACCATCGTCACCTTCACGGGCGTTTGTCAGGGAATCGGCAGCGCCAGCGCCACGACGCTGGTCGGCCAGAGGGTGGGCGCGGGCGACCTGCCCGGCGCGCGGCGGCGGATGAACGCGATTCTTCTGTACACCTTTGCCGCCACAACGGTGCTGTGCCTTGTGGCGTGTCTGTTCCCGCGCTTCTTCGCGGGGCTGTTCTCGTCCGACCCGGACGTGATTTCGGACAGCGCGCGCATCCTGTGGCTGATTCTGCCGTTTTGCTATTTCGCCGTGGCCGTGAACGTGACCGAGCCCTCCACCCGCGCCGGGGGCGACACCAAATACGTGATGCTTACCTGCTCCGCCTGCGTGTGGCTGATTCGGCTGCCGCTGACGTGGCTGTTCTGCTATCCGCTGAAGCTGGGCGTGGCGGGCGTGTGGCTGGCCAATCTGATTTCCCTCGTCGCCCGCACAATCCTCAACCTTACGCGCATATACGGCCGGAAATGGGGACGAACGCTGCTTTAATCCCCATGACATATTTTTGCGCCGCCTTGTTGCCTGCCCGTGTCGGCGCGAAACGCGTCCACACGTGAGAGAACACCTGCAACCACGAACCCGATCGACGCCGCGCCCGCTCTGTCAAAGGCGGGCGCATAAAATACGCATAATTCCCCTTCGCGATCTATTGACATATGCGCATTAAAGGCGTATAATTGTAAATGCAAGGAGGGCGGCAAATGAAGACAAAAGACCTCATCGAACTTTTAGAGCGAAACGGCTGGAAGTTTAAGCGGCATGGCGCGAACCACGACATATACATGAAAGACGGTCAAAGGGAAAGCGTCGTAAGGCACAGAGAAACCGATGAAGAATTGGCAAAAGCAATCATCAAGCGGCGTGGGCTGAAATAAACTCGCCGCTACCTGACAACAATAGCAGAGATTTGAAGGAGGCATTCAAGATGAAAAACGCATATCCCATCGTTATGACGCAGGGGAAAGAGTTCATCGTGGTATTTATCCCCGATTTCAACATCAATACGCAGGGCAAGGACGCTCCGGACGCGATCGAGATGGCGCGGGACGCAATCGGGCTTATGGGAATTGATATGCAGGACGACGGCGAAGCCCTGCCGGAAGCGTCGAGCATTGCAAGCGTGCAGGCCGAAGCACCATCCGGCGCGATCGTTTCGCTGGTTGACGTTGACTTCGGGGAGTATCGTCGAAAGAACGATTTACGCGTCGTGAAGAAGAACTGCACCATTCCCTCGTGGCTTAACTTTGAAGCGGAACGGGCGGGCGTGAACTTTTCCGCCGTCCTGCAAGCGGCGCTAAAAAGCGAATTGCATATTGCAAGCCGATAAGGCGGACAGGAGGGTAAAAAGATCATCGAGCGCAAAGTCCTGTCCGAGCCGTTTTACGGCGTAAGCGGTCAAATGATCGTCTGATCGATCGACTTGCAGCGCGAAGAGCGGCTTACAGGCAAGCACATGAGGTGGGTAATATTGCTGCACTTGCTCCAAAGGTGGGAGAAATGCCGCTTTATTCCCACGTATTGGGAACCGCGTCAGTCTCCGTTCAGCAGCGCACGTTCGACGCGCGGGAGGGATTTTTCCAGCGCGTCCACGTCCACATTTGAATAATTGATCACCAGCACGTGCGCTTCCGCGGCCGTTCCCGGATAGGCGTAGTCCGACAGGCACGCCACGCGCACGCCCGCGCGGCGCAGCGCCCACTTGAGAGCCGCGTCGCTTTCGTTTGTGCGCACGCGCAGAAGAAAATGCAGTCCCGCGTCGGCCTCTAAAATCGTCACGCGGTCGGCGAACGCGCTTTTGCGAATCAGCGCGATCACGCGGTCGCGCCGGGCGCGGCAGACGCGCTTTGTGCGGGCGATATGGCGGTCGTAATAGCCCAGCGTCAGAAAGCGCTCCACCACATATTGCTCCAGCGCCGGGGCGGCGCAGGTGTAAAAGCCCATTTCCTCGCGGTAGCGCGCCGCCAGCGCCGGGGGCAGCACCATATAGCCCACGCGCACGGACGGGGCGATGCTCTTGGAAAACGTGTTGATATACACCACGCGCCCGGCGGTGTCGGCGCTCATGAGCGAGGGAACCGGCATGCCGGAATAGCGGAACTCGCTGTCGTAGTCGTTCTCGACGATGAGCGAATCGGTTTCCTCCGCCCACCTTAGAAGCTCCCGGCGGCGGCCGATGGAGGTGACGATGCCGGTTGGGAAGTGGTGTGACGGCGAGAGCACCAGCGCCCGCGCGCCGCTTTCGAAAAGCGCGTCCATGCGCACGCCGTGCGCGTCCATCGGAACGGGCGCGAGCCGCATGCCGTTTTTCTGAAGGATGCGCGCCGTGAGCGGATAGCCCGGCGTTTCCACGGCGATTCCGCGGTCGCGGCCGAGAAACTGAATGAGCATGTTGAACAGGTATTCGCTGCCCGCGCCGACGACGATCTGCTCCGGCGCGCAGGAAATGCCCTTCATGCGGTACAGAAGGCGGGCAATGGCCTCGCGAAGCTCCGGAACGCCCATCGACGGCACGGCGGCCAGAAGGGCGCGCTCGTGGTCGATCAGCGCCGCGCGCGTGAGCCGCGCCCACACGGAGAACGGGAACAGCGCCTCGTCCGCGGCGTTCTTCACGAAGTCTACCGGATAGCCCGCGTCTGTCTCCGTGGGCGCGAAGCCCGCCGGGGGCATGGTGCGGGGGAGCGGAACGTCGATTTTGTCCACATAATAGCCGCTGCCGGGGCGCGCGTACACGTAGCCCTCGGCGGCCAGCTGCTGATAGGCCGTTTCCACGGTCACCCGGCTTACGCCCAGCTGCTGGGACAGCGCCCGGCGGCCGGGCAGGCGCTCGCCCTCCGAGAGCGCGCCGGACTCGATGTCCGCGCGCAGAAGCCGGTACAGCTGGTCGTAAAGCGGACGCTTTTCCTCGCGGGACAGGGTGTAGCTGAGCATGGTTTTTCGCCGTCCTTTCCAAAAAGTGGGCCTATCAAATTGTATCGAATCAGCCATATTCAACCGGGCCGATTTATATATAATATTATAGTGCAGAGTAAGCGTTTTGACAACAGGAGGTTTTATCATATGCAGAAGCTGAATACCGTTCGCGAGCTGATTGATTTTGCCGCGCAGACCTACGCCGACAAGCCGGCCTACGCTGAGCAGGTAAACGGAGAGGTGAAGACTGTGTCCTTCCGTCAGGTGAAGGAGGACGTGGACGCGCTGGAAACGGCGCTGAACGCGTGCGGCTACAAGGGCCGCCACATCGGCGTGATGGGCGTGAACAGCTACGGCTGGGTGCGCGCGTATCTGGCGGTGCTGTGCGGTCTGGGCGTTGTGGTTCCGATTCCGGCGGATACGCCCGCCGAGGGCCTGAAGACGCTGGTGCGCACGGCGGACGTTTCCGTGATTCTGGCCGACGACCTGTTCGCGCCGTCGCTGAAGCCGCTGATCGAAACCGTTTCCTTCAGCGAGTGCGACGCGCTGATTGAGGACGGCAAAAAGCGCATCGCCGAGGGCGACAGCACCGTGCGCGAGCTCGTGCCCGCGGGCGACGATTTTTCCAAGATCATCTTCACCTCCGGCACCACCGGCGAGCGCCGCGGCGTGATGCTTTCGCAGCGCAACATGATGTGCATCGCCACCAGCGAGTTCATCCCGCTGGCCGGAGACGTGAGCATTTCCATCCTGCCGATGTCCCACGCGTTTGAGAGCGTGTGCCATGTGCTGGTCATGCTGTCCACCGGCGGACTTCTGTATCTGTGCCCCGGCCTGCGCACCTTCCCGCCGATGGTCGCGAGCTCCGGCGCGGACAGCCTGTATATTGTTCCCGCGCTGGCCGAGGCGCTTCTGACCCGCTTCCGCCCGTTCCTCGACAAGGCGGCGAACCTCAAGCGCCTGATCTGCGGCGGCGCGCCGGTTCCGCAGGCGCTGGTGGACGCGTATGACAAGCTGGGCATTCAGGTAATGACCGGCTACGGCCTGTCCGAGTGCGCGCCGCTGGTGTCGCTGAACACCTGCATGAAAAAGGACGCGATCGGCATGCCCGGCTCCTATTGCGAGGTGCGCATCTCTGACGAGGGCGAAATTCAGGTGCGCGGCGAGAACGTCATGAAGAGCTACTACAAAAACGAGGCCGCGACCCGCGCCGCCTTCACCGAAGACGGATGGTTCAAGACCGGCGACCTTGGCCGCCTTGACGAGGACGGCTGCCTGTACCTGACCGGCCGAATCAAGAACCTGATCATCCTTGGAAACGGCGAAAACGTGTCGCCCGAGGAGCTGGAGACGCTGGCCGTCAACAAGATTCCCGGCGTGCGCGACGCGCTGGTTACCGAGGAAAACCAGACGCTGGCCATTGCCCTGTTTGTGGAGGGCGACACCGGCGAGGAAGCCCTCGCAAACGCCCGCGCCCAGATCGCCGAGCTCAATAAAACTCTGCCCGCCTACAAGCGCCTGATGAACGTCCGTTTGACCGCGGAGCCGTTCGCGACGAATGCGACGGGGAAGAAAATTCGCTGACGCTCATGTGGCGGGGGAGCAAGCTCCCCCGCCACTGCCACCCCCTTGGGAAGCGGATACGATTTCCCTGCGGGAAATCCTTTTGATTGAAATTCGAGAGGGCTGCGGCCCTCTCGAGCTCTCCCGGAGGCGGAGGGGACGGATTCCCCTCCGCACCTCTCTTTCTCAGATTCCGCTGAAATCCTGCGGATTTCCGGGCGCGGAATCTGCAAGGAAGCGATTTTTTCTCCGGGGGGCAAGCTCCCCTCCGAAAAAATCAGCGCCCGCGTCCGGCGCGCAGGTCGCCGGCCTCGATTGGAAGTCGAGAGGGTTCACACCCTCTCGAGCTCTCCCGGGGCTGTTCTGGTGGGGATGTTCGTTTCCGACGAAGCAGGAGACATTCTTTTGTTGATTTTGGTTTCCGACGACGCAGGCGTGGGGCGCTCCGCTCCCCTACACCCCCTCGGGTGACGGGGTACGAGAGGGTTCACACCCTCTCGCACTCTCCCGGGGCTGTTCTTTTGAAGGATTTGTTTCCGACGAAGCAGGAGACATTCTGGTGTTGATTTTGGTTCCCGACGACGCGGGCGTGGGGCGCTCTGCTCCTCTACACCCCCTCGGGTGACGGGGTACGAGAGGGCTACGCGCCCTCTCGCGCTCTCCCGGGGCTGTTCTTTTGAAGGATTTGTTTCCGACGAAGCAGGAGACATTCTGGTGTTGATTTTGGTTCCCGACGACGCGGGCGTGGGGCGCTCTGCTCCTCTACACCCCCTCGGGTGACGGGGTACGAGAGGGCTACGCGCCCTCTCGCGCTCTCCTCGGCGGGGCGGCGGACAAAGATTCTGTGATAGTATGGGCAAGGGACGTTGCGTTCTCTGGCTCTTTTTTTTATTGATTAGATAGACGGAAATTCCCTCATAAGCCCTCATAAATGTTTATAACATCACGAGAAAACGGCTTAAAATCA
>CAVERI010000088.1:0-11198 GCA_963618055.1 bacterium
CCCGCCGCCGCGCCTATGGCTGCGTCTGGGCGCTCGCCGCCGTCACCGTCGGCGCAGCGGCAATCCTGTACATGCACGGCACGGCGCTGTGACCGCTCTTTTGCTGTTTTCCGCGTGCGCGGCGGAGGAATTCGTCGATGGTATCGACGAAAAAAACGTCGATGGAATCGATGAAAATTCGCCGGACTCGTTGACGGGAATCCCATCATGCGTTATAATGAAAGCGCTGAAGGGGGGGCGAGTCTATGGCCATTCCGGTGAATCTGGACGATCTGATCAACCGCCGCGTGGTGGAGTCCACGCGCGTGGAGTTTAAGGCGGACTGGAATCCCACGCCGATTATTCACAGCATATGCGCGTTTGCCAACGATATTGACAACATGGGCGGCGGCTATATCGTGATCGGCGTGGAGGAGGAAAACGGCTCGCCGGTCTTCCCGCTGAAGGGAATTGAAAAGGAACGGATTGACGAAATCCTCAAGAAGCTGGTCGGCCTGTGCCATTGCATCGAGCCGCTGTACAATCCGATTGCGGAGCCGGTGTACTATCAGAACGTTCATCTGATCGTGATCTGGGCTCCGGGCGGGCATGGACGGCCGTACAAGGCCTCGAAGGATGTTTTCAGCGAGCGCTCCAGCAAGCTGTATTATATTCGGAAGTTCAGCAGCACGATTGTCGCGTCGCCGGACGAGGAAAAGGAGCTTTTCTACGTTTCGACGGACATTCCCTTTGACGACCGCCCCAACCTTGCGGCGGACGTTTCTGACCTTGACCTCGGCCTGATGCGCCAGTATCTGAAGGAAATCGGCAGCCGCCTTTACGAGCCGTCTGTCAGCATGTCGGCGGTCGAGGTGGCGAGGAATCTTCAGCTGATTTCCGGCCCGAGCGAGAATATGAAGCCGCTGAACGTCGGCCTGCTGATGTTCTGCGAGGAGCCGGAGCGCTTCTTCCGCTGCGCGCGAATCGAGGTGGTGGATATTCCCGACCCTACGGGCGTAAACATGACCGAGAAGTCGTTTACCGGCCCGATTCAGCGCCAGCTTCGGGACGCACTGGCCTACATTCGAAATTACAGCGTCAAGGAAATGGTCATCAAGCACAAAAACCGTGCGGAGGCGGAGCGCGTGTGGAACTATCCCTACGCCGCGGTCGAGGAAATTCTCGCCAACGCGGTGTACCATCGTTCCTATCAGGTGAACGAGCCGATCACGGTTCGGATTACGCCGTCCGGCATGGAAATCACGAGCTTTCCGGGCTTTGACCGAAGCATTTCGCAGAGGGACATCGATCGGCAGCAGATTCGGGGGCGCGTTTATCGCAACCGGCGCATCGGCGATTTTCTGAAGGAGCTTCGGCTGATTGAAGGGCGCAACACCGGCTTCCCGACGGCGATCCGGGCGCTGCGGGAAAATGGCTCCGAGCCGCTGCGCTTCGACATGGACGAGAACCGAACCTATCTTTCGGTGACGATTCCCGTGAACGAACGGTTTTTGCCAAGCGGCCGCGGCGCGGCGAAGGAGGAAGCGTATCAGGAGCGGATTCTTTCCGCGCTGGGCGAGCAGGCCATGTCTCGAAACGAGCTGGCAAGGGCGCTGGGCTATAAGGGCGTGTCCGCAAGGCTGACGCGCACCGTGGAGGATATGCTGGCGCGCGGGATGCTTCTGAATGAGATCGTGGACGGGCGCGTGAAGCTGCGCGCGCGGAGAGGATAAAAGAGACCAACGAACCGGGCGGGCTGCATGAGGACAGTCCGCCCGGTTCGTTGGGAAGGGAAGGCGTGCATCAATCCATGTCCGGGGTAAGGTTCCAGAGGCGGAGACGCCAGCGGGTGTTTTCGCAGCGGAAGACGCTTATGGAGGCGTTGCCGCAGGACATCTGGCGGCCGACGCGGGCGCCAAGCACGACCTCGGCCATGGCGGTGATGAAGCCGGCGTGGGCGACGGCGGCGACGCGCGCGAGACCCTCCTCGGCGGCGACGAGGTCGAGAAATTCCTGCGCGCGGGCGAGCATATGCGCGCCGCTTTCGCAGTCGATGCCCAGCGGGGAATAGTCAAAGCTTTTGCGGCAGGCAAGGTAGCGCTCGCCGTACAGGGCCGTCATATCGTCGCGGGTCTTTCCGCGCATCGCGGTGTTGTTGATTTCGCGGATGATGGTGTTGAACGTGCGCGGAACGCCGGGGAACAGAATGTCCGCCGTCTGCTGCGCGCGGCGCACGTCGCTTACGTACAGGCGGTCAAACGTCAGGCTCTGCACGTGTCTGCGCGCGGCTTCGGCCTGCGCCTTGCCTGTTTCCGTGAGCGGCACGGGCGCCCAGCCCGCGTGTGTGTCGGTGAAATTCGCCAGACTTTCGCCGTGGCGGATCATATACAAGTCCATACGCTTCCTCCAAACGACCGTTTTCCTCCATTTTACCGCGTTTTCGCGCCGGACAAAAGCATGCGCGCATGAAATTTTCGCGGGAGGATGGAATTTTCCGCATTCTTGATAGCGTTCTTTTCATGGGCGTGGTATACTGCCTTTTATACGTTTTTCGGGAGTGAGCGGCATGAAGGAACGGCTGAGGGGCGCGTTTCAAAGGGCCTTCCGCGCGTTTGCGGTGGGAGTGATTTCCGTGCTGGCGCGGGTGCTGTTCGGCGCGCGGGTGTGCGCGGACACAGGCGCAATCGACGACAGCGCGCTGTTTCTGTGCGCGCACGAATCCGTGTGGGATTTCGCGTTTCTCATTTACGCGCTTCGGCCGCGCCGGGTGCGCTTTGTGGCCACGAGCATCGAGTTTGAGAAGAGCCGGTTCATCGCGTGGATGCTCACGTCGCTGGGCGTGATTCAGAAAAAGCAGGGCGCGACGGACATTTCCTGCGTTCGTCAGATGGTGCGCGCGGCGAAGGAGGGCGACGTGGTCGCCGTGTATCCCGCCGGAATGACCAGCTGCGACGGCCGTCCCGCGTGGAAAATGCAGCCCGGCACCGGGAAGCTGGCGCGGCTGATGGGCGCGTCGGTGTACGTGGCTACGCCGCGCGGCTCGTTTTTGAGCTATCCGCGCTACGCGCACGTGATTCGCCGCGGCCGCGTGGACGTGCACATTCAGCGGCTGTTCACCGCCGAGGAGGCGCGAAAAACGCCGCCGGAGGCGATTCAGGCGGCGGTCGAGAAGGCGCTGGCCTTTGACGAATGGCAGTGGCAGGCGAAGGCGCGGGTGCGCTTTCGCACGCTGAACCGCGCCAAGGGCGTGACGCGCGTTTTGTACATGTGCCCGTACTGCGGCATGTACGGCGGCATGCGCGAGCTTTCGAACGCCGTGACGTGCGACGTCTGCGGCATGCGCGCCGAGATCGACGAATACGGCTTCTTCCGCGCCACGCAGAACACCTGCGCGCGGCGCATGGATAAATGGGTGGACATGGAACTGGACAGGCTGCGGCAGGAGCTGGCAGAGGACGATTTCGCGCTGTACGCGCCGGTGACGCTCAAGCGTCCGCGCGAAAAGGCGCACGGCTATGAAACGGCGGACGAGGGCGAACTGCGGCTCACGAAGACGGAACTGCGCTTTTCGTCCAAGGCGCAGACGCTCGCGTGGACGTTCGCCGATTTCCAGTATCTGGTTATGAACGACGTGGACTTTCTGCACATCAACGCCGTGAACGGCGCGTATCGGTTCGTGTTCGCCGATCCCCGGCCGATCATGCGCTGGTTCTTCGCGCATCGCATGCTGGTGGGCGGGCAGCCGGAAAATGAGGGAACGGCCGCGTCGCCTATCACGCCGGAGAGCGCGGCGGACGAGCCAATCGCCGTGGATGTTCCGGCGGCGCGGGAGGCCGCGCCGGCAGAACGAAAGACGGATAGCGCCGAGAGCGCGCCGATTGCGCGGAAGGCGGACGGCGAGAGGGTTCAGTGCGCGCCCGCGGCTATAGACGAATCGACGGTGCGGGAAGCCGTGCCGGCCGCGCAGGAAACAGATGGCGCGGCGGGTACGCAGGCGGCGCAGGAAGAGCGTTCGGCCGCGGAGGAATAACGGATCTGCCGCTCATCCCGCGCGGGGGAACAGCGCGCGGCGGACGGAGGACAGGAACCACGCGTATTCCCGGCTGGCCGGGTGCGCGCGCAGGAGCGCGTTCAGGCAGCTTGGGCACAGACGGAAAGAGCGATAGATGGGGTAGATCGCCGGGTTTGCGCAAAAGGTGCATTTCCGTTTCAAGAAATTTGCCTCCGAAGAATAAAATTGCGTTGACAGGGAAACAAGGGGCATGTATCATCCCATGGAAGGATCGTATGCGGGAGGAAGGGCGGAATATGACGGATTGCGTGAGGGACGCGGGCTGGGTGATAGCGGTTCTGTATGAGGACAACCATCTGCTCTGCGTCGAGAAGCCGGCGAACCTGCCGGTGCAGGCGGATTCGTCGCTCGACCGCGATCTTCTGTCCATCCTGCGCGACTACGTTGGCCGCAAATACGAAAAGCCCGGCAGGGTCTATCTTGGGCTTGTGCACCGACTCGACCGTCCCGTGGGCGGCGCGATGGTGTTCGCGCGAACGTCCAAGGCCGCCGCGCGGCTGAGCGCGCAGTTTGCCGCGCACACCGTCGAAAAGCGGTATTACGCCGTGCTTCAGGGCGAGCTTCGCGCGGAAACGCGGCTTGAGAACCTTCTGGTGAGCGACGAGCGCACCGGCATGACGCGCGAGGCGAAGCCGGGCGAGGCGGGCGCGAAAAAGGCGGCGCTGGTTTCCACGCCCCTGCTCGTGCGGGACGGGCTGACGCTGGCGGACGTGCGGCTGGAAACCGGGCGCAAGCACCAGATTCGCGTGCAGCACCTTCTGGCCGGGCTTCCCCTGTGGGGCGACGCGCGCTACGGCGGCGGGAAGCCGGGGCAGCAGATCGCGCTGTGGGCGCACAGCCTGACCTTCGAGCATCCCACGCTGAAAACGCCGGTTATGGTCGAGTCCCTGCCGCCGCTTCAGGGCGCGTGGCGAAAATTCCCGGAGTACGCGTCGAAAAATTCATCCGAATACGCAAAGGAGCGTTTTGATGTTTGATCTGTTTCTGGACTCCCTGCTCGACGGCCTGAAGGACGGCGCGTGGAGCCTGCCGATTCTGTTTGTCGCCTACCTTCTGATGGAGCTTCTGGAGCGCAGCCAGCGGCTGAACGAGGAAATTCTGCACGGCTACAGCCACAAGGCCGGGCCGCTTTTAGGCGGTCTTCTGGGCGTGGTGCCGCAGTGCGGCATTTCGGGCGCGGCGGCGACGCTGTTTTCCACCGGCTCCGTCACCGTGGGCACGATGCTGGCCGTGTTCTTCGCCACGTCCGACGAGATGCTGCCGATCATGCTTTCCTCCGCCGCGGACGGGGACATCCGGCTGTCGTCCATCCTGCTGATCGTGCTGGGCAAGGCGGCGCTGGGCGTGGCGCTGGGCTATCTGGCCGATCTGCTTCTGACGAAGTACATCCGCAGCCAGAAGAACATTCACGGCTTCTGCGAGCGCGAGCATTGCGCGTGCGACGACGAGGAGGGCAGCGTGCTCGTCTCGGCGCTGAAGCACACGCTGAAAATCGCGGTGATGCTGATCGCCGTAAACGTGATTTTGAATTTCGTGCTGGGCGTAATCGGCGTGGACAGGCTGTCCGGCTCCGTTCTGAACCGGCCTGTAATCGGCGAAATTCTGCTGGCGCTGGTGGGGCTGATTCCCAACTGCTCCGTGTCCGTGGTCATCACGGAATCGTACCTGAGCGGCCTGATCGGGCTGGGCGGGCTGTTCGCGGGGCTTCTGTCCAACGCGGGCATCGGGCTTCTGGTGCTGTTCAGAACGAACAAAAATCTGAAGGAGAACCTCGTGATCACGTCCACGCTGTACGGCCTGAGCGCCGCGGCGGGGGTCGCGATTACGCTGGTGAGCGGACTTTTCTGACGGGAGGGATTTTTCATGCGGCGCGCCGACCGGGAAGTGAAGGACTTTGAGCAGATTCTGGAAATCATGCGCGGGTGCGACATCTGCGAGCTCGCGCTGAACGACGTGGACGGCTATCCCTATGTGCTGCCGATGAATTTCGCGCAGGTCTCACGGGACGGAAAGCCCGCGCTGTATTTTCACGGCGCGCGCGAGGGCAAGAAGCTCGACCTGATCGCCCGCGACGGACGCTGCGCGTTTTCAATGAGCCGCGGGCACGTGCTGGAGCTTGCGAAGGTGGCCTGCGCGGCGACGTGGAAGTATGAAAGCGTGCTGGGGCGGGGAAAAATCTCCGTGGTGGACGATCCCGCGGAGGGCATAGAGGCGCTCAAGGCCATCATGCGCCACTACGATCCCGACCATGAGCACGAGTTTGACGAAAGGCATTTGCGGGCCGTCGTCATCCTGCGCATGGACGTTGAGCAGCTGACGGGCAAGCGGCGCGACCGGAAATGAGCCTCCGTCCGGAGCAGAGGAAATGGTTTCATTCTGAAACGGGATGCGTATATTGACCGTGCCGCTTCGTGCGTTTGCCATACTGAATCGCAAATTTCGGGCAATGGTGCAGGCAGCCAAGGCACATTGCGCATTGGTCTTCGACCCAGACCGGCTTTTTCTCTCTGATTTCAATGGCGGAAACGGGACAATTCCGTGCGCACAGACCGCAGCCGATGCAGGTATTCTCTACGCTGAAATGGCTTGTTCTGCGCATGGCGTCGTATTCCAAGCCATAAAACGCCTTTGCGAGCAGCAGCGGCGGCTTGTTCTTCATAAAATCGCCGCGGGCGTGATTCCGTATTGCATGAATGATGCGGTCAATTTGCTTCTCTGCGGCTTCATTAATGCGCTGAACCTTGCTTTTGTCGCTCAGATCATATATGGGCGTCCATGTGTCCGGCATTTTTACGCTGAACTTCGCAGAGACGGAAAGACCATTGGCTTTCAGAATCGCCTCGGCAAACTTCCCGGTCTGCCCCGGCGTCGTGCCGTAGGTCGCGGTGAACCAAAGGTAGTCCGGCTTTGTACGCAGCGTCAGCTTTTGCAGGAACTCCCGAACGACGACCGGCAAGCCCCATGCGTAGGTCGGGCTGATGATCCCCACCGTTTTGTCCGATTCATCAAAGGAAAAGCCACGGCTTTTGCGGCAGTCGGCAATGGAAATGGCTTTATCGCCCGTTGCAGCGGCAATGCGCCGGGCAACATATTTGCTGTTCCCTGTTGCGGAAAAATAGAAAATCATGCGCTCATCTCCTTAACCTAATCCCGTGAATTTCACAAGCAGCGTGTGCGGAACAAGCTTTGCAAGCAGCCGATAGCCTTTATAGAACGCCCCGGTGGTGTAGACCGCCCGACCGTTCTTTGCCGCTTTCAGCGACTTGACGGCGGCAGTCTTCGGATCAATGACCGGCAGACGGCTTTGCCCTTTTGTGAGACCGCTTTTCCCATTCGGCTGCGTCATTTCCGTGAGCATAAGACCCGGACACATGGCGCATACATTGATCCTCCGATGCTTCAATTCCTCGCGCAGGCCAAGACAAAGCGAGGACACATAGGACTTCGACGCACAGTAAACGATCAGGTTTGTATTTGGAACAAATGCAGAGGTCGAGGAAACCTCCAAAATCGTGCCGCCGTCCACAAGATACGGCAGGCAGATCCTTGTGACAGCCGTTGCGCCCTTGCAGTTCAGGTCGATGATTTTCAGCATTTGCGACAGCTCCATTTCTTCAAACGGCGCGCCGCCGGCGATTCCCGCATCGTTGATCAGCACCCTGATCTGCGGCTTTTCCCGCTGCAGCTTTTCGGCAAATCCCTCGTAGCTGTTCATGTCTGACAGATCCATCGGAAGAACCGCGCAGCGTTTGTCAGGATGGTGTGACGCAACCTCCTTCAGACGGTCTTCCCGTCTTGCGATCAGCCACAGCTCCTCAATTTCCGGAAATATCTTCGTTACGGCATCCACATAGCAGGTTCCGAGGCCAGACGATGCGCCGGTAATCACGGCAATGCTCATAATGATTCCTCCATAGCGAAACAGGTGTTTTAATTTGGACACTTGCAAAAATTCTGCGATTAGGGTACAATACGATCGCGCCCATTGCAAGACACAGAATTGAGCGCGTGTTCAGCCTTGGACAAATTTCAAAAAATGCAAAAGGGGAACGCCATGAAATACGATTCTTCAAAACCCATCACGCGGGGCGCTATGCGAACGCTGGACGCATTCAGAGGCGCGATTCTCCTGCTCTTATCGGAGAAATCATTTGAAGAAATCACCGTGAGGGAGATGTGCGAACAGGCGCGGTATCCTCGCGCGACCTTCTACAATTATTTTGACGACAAATACGATCTTTTGAATGATTGCTGGCTTTCGCTTGCGGAGAAAATTGGGCTTTCGGAGTATCATCACGCGCCGGAAAATGAGATGCTCTATCTTTTCTTTGATCGAATCTACGCCTTCACGAAGCAGAACCGTGAGCGTATCAGCCGTGTATTGTCTCACAATCCGGAGGTTGGCTATATGTTTTCGAGCTTTCGCAGCTTCCTGAACAGCCAGATGCGGCGGATCTTCAAGGATTGCCCGGACGCGATGCAAAAGGATATTCCGAACGAGCTGCTTGCCGACCATTACAGCAATACGCTGTTCCTCGTGTGGCAGTGGGCGGCGGTGAAAGACCACAGCTGCGATAAGGAGCAGGCGATCAGGTATTTGCAAAGGCTTTTGTCGATACAATAAATGCCCCTTGCGCGCCCTCTCGTTCTCCTCATGATGAAAAAGCAAACGGCGTGACTGAGGTCGCGCCGCTCCCCCTCCTGAAAACAAGAGCCTTCACCATCTTTTGATGATTCTGCTTTACGACAGCCAAGCGCTCCTCCGCCATTTTTTTCTGGATTTACAGGAAGCGCTTGAGCCGTTCGATGGATTCCTGTCCGTTTTTCAGAAATTCGTTCGCCAGCTGATGCGCGCCGAGGTCGGCTTCCGGGCAGCGCGCGCGGGCGCGGGTCAGGTCGATCACGCCCATCGTGGAGCCCTGAATCAGCGTGTCCGCAAGGTGCGAGGGCGTGCGGTCGCGCAGGGTCTCCATCTGAATGCCCAGCCACGCGCCCGCCTGCGCGATCGGATGCGCCGGCCCGCGCTTTCCGCAGGCTTCGAAGAGCATGCGCTTCGCCTTGGCCTCGGACGCGGCGTATTCCGCCCTTTCGCGCAGAAGCTCGCGGCGCATCGGCGCGTCGTCGGTCTTCTTCATCAGCATGGATACGCTGTCCTTTCCCATCTTTGCCGCCCGTGCCAGCTCGCACAGCAGCGTTTCGTTCTGCTTCATTCGCGAAAACCTCCCTTTCCCGGTTCAGTATGCGTCCGCGAGGACATACAATACTGGGAAGTTTTTTATGTGAGGTGAGCGCATGCAATCGGGCATTCGATGCTTCGCGGGCGCGAACACGGCGCGCGGGTTCGTCTCGGGCTTTGACGGCGTGTTTTCCGGACGGAGACGGGTATTCTATATCAAGGGCGCGCCGGGCGTGGGGAAGAGCGGGCTGATGCGCCGCGTCGCCGGACGGCAGAGCGCCGCGGGACACGCGGTGAGCCTGTTTTCCTGCTCGTCCGACCCGGACAGTCTGGACGGCATTGTGGACGAGACGATGGACGCCGCTATGCTGGACGCGACCAGCCCGCACGCCTACGACCCGCTTCTGCCCGGCGCGCGGGACATCCTGCTGAATCTGGGCGAGTTTCTGGACTGCGACGCGCTGTCCGGCGACGTTTCACGATTGGAGGAGCTGCGGGCGCGCACGGCGGAATGCTTCCGAAACGCCTACGCCTACCTGACCGCCGCCGAGGCGATTCGATCGGCGTTTCATCCGTCGGGCGATTTCCGAAAGCCCGAAAACGACCTGAAGGCGCTTCTGCCGGACGAAGCGCGTCCCGGCGGGCGCGAGCGGCGGTTTTTCTTGGGCGCGCACACGTGCATGGGCTATGTGAGCTTTGCCGGGGATTTCGCGCGCGAGATCACCGTGCGCGTGGCGTGTCCGTTCGGCGGCAGTCTGGACGCGCTTTTGCGCGCGCTGGGCGCGCAGGCGCGGGCGCGAGGACTGGACGCGGTGTATTTTCTGGATCCGCTTTCGCCGGAAAGGTATGCCCAGCTCTATCTTCCCCAGCTTCCGCTGTTCATAACCGGCGAGCGCGTGCCCGCGGCGCGGGTGTACGACGGGCTGTTCGACAATTCGACCTCCACGCCGCCGGAGTACGAGGCTGTGCTGAACCGTGCCTACGGCTGCCTGCGCGCCGCGAAGGCGCTGCACGACGAAACGGAATCAAGATACATACCCCGGATGGATTTTTCGGCGCTGGTGGATGTGGAGTCGAGGGTATATAGGGAGCTGGACGCGCTGGCACGCGAGGTGGCCGGGGGAGCAAGCTCCCCCGCCACTGCCGCCCCCTTGGGAAGCGGAGACGATTTCCTGCGGAAATCCTTTTGATTGGAAGTTCGAGAGGGCTGCGGCCCTCTCGAGCTCTCCCGGGGCGCGGAGGGGACGGATTCCCCTCCACACCACCCTTTCTCAGATTCCGCTGAAATCCTGCGGATTTCCGGGCGCGGAATCTGCAAGGAAGCGATTTTTTCTCCGGGGAGGCAAGCTCCCCTGCGAAAAAATCAGCGCCCGGGGAGCCAAGCGAAATCTTCGATTTCGCTTGGTCGGCCGCGAAGCGACTTGCTTGCCCTTTGGGCAAGCAACCTTTCCGTCGCGCAGGTCGCCGGCCTCGATTGGAAGTCGAGAGGGTTCACACCCTCTCGTGCTCTTCGGGGGCTGTTCTTTTGAGAAATTGGTTTCCGACGAAACAGGCTGTTCTTTTGAGGACGTTGTTTCCGACAGCGCGGGCGTGGGGCGCTCTGCTCCCCTACATCCCCTCGGGCGACGGGGTGCGAGAGGGTTCACACCCTCTCGCGCTCTCCCAGGGCTGTTCTGACGGGAATTTGGGCTTCCGATGATGCAGGCGCGTCTGTTCTGGTGGGATGCTGGTTTCCGACGGCGCGGGCGTGGGGCGTTTTGCTCCCCTACACCCCCTCGGGGGACGGGGTGCGAGAGGGTTGCGACCCTCTCGCGCTCTCCCGGAGATGGTCTGATGGAGATTTTGGTTTCTGGCGAAGCGGGCAAGGGCAGTGCGGTTCTTGCTCTTTTTGCGGTGGCTATTTCAGCTTCCGACGGGGTGAGGGATTGTTCTGGGGATGGTTATGGTTTCCGACGATGCGGGCGTGGGGCG
>CAVERI010000089.1:0-11048 GCA_963618055.1 bacterium
ACTTGTATTTTTTCCGGTAATATGTATAATATAATTGTTGTGTGATCGGATTTTCGGGAGGATGGCGGAGAGAATGGGTGAGTTCCTTCAGTTTCTGCGCGTATACGGCGCGCTGATGGCGTGCGCGGCGGCGATTGTGACGCTGGCCGCGGTGATCGCGGGCTGCGCGCTGCGCATGAAGCGGCTGGAAAGGCGCGTTTCAGAGATGGAGGAGGCGCTGAAAAAGCGCATGGACGACGAGAGCCGGAAAAACCGGGAGGACGCGCTGCGGCAGCGGCGCGTGCTGAGCGAGAACATGGCCAATCTTTCCGAAAGCATGACGCGCGCCATTCTGTACCGCGACGGGAACGGCGAAGAGACGTGACCGGCCTGCGGCTCGTTTGGAGGAAGGGGATGAAGGCTTGAACGGGCGAGCCTGCGCATAGAATCAGGCGAGGTACCTTCTTATGCGGGGAGGGGATCGCTTGGCGGGAAAGGCGAGGCGGGTTCCGGACGAGCTTTTGTGGCTGGACGGCGCGCTGCCCGGCCGGGTTCAGGTGCATATTTCAGGCGCGAGCCGGGCGCTGATTGAGAATTATCTGGGCGTGGCCGAGTTTACGGACGCGTGCGTGCGGCTGCGCGCGAAGCGCGGAGAGGTGCGCGTGGACGGCGAGGAGCTGCGCCTGTGCGAGCTGCGGCCGGGATCGATGATCGTCTCCGGGCGCATCCGCCGCGTGACGCTGCCGGAAGGAAGCGGCGCGTAGTGGGCGGCGTGCGGTTTGAGATACGAACGTCGATGACGGCGCGGCTTCTGGAACGGTGCATGGAAGCGGGCATTCCCATTGAACGCGCCGAGGACGCGGACGCGCACGGCTTCGCGGCGTGGGTGTCAGACGGGGACGAGGCGCGCATGCGGGCGTTTTTAGACGAGCTGCACGTGCCCTACCGCGTGCGCGGCGCGAGGGGCGCGGCGCGGCTGAAGCGGTTTCTGCGGGCGCGCGCGGCGCTTCTTCCGGCGCTTTGCGTGTGCGCGGCGCTTTTGTACCTGCTTTCCGGGCGCGTGTGGGTGATTTCCGTTACGGGCGCGGACGAGGCGGCGATTGTGGGCACGCTGGAGGACATGGGCGTTCATATCGGCGCGGGGAAGCGCTCGCTGAACATGGACGCGCTCGCTCTGGCGCTTTCGGCGGCGCATCCGGAGTACGCGTTTTTCGGCGTGAAGGCCGAGGGCGTTTGCCTGTCCGTGCGCGCGCGGCGGGCGGACGAGGCGCCGGACGTGTACGCGCTGTCCGACGCGGGCAATCTGGTGGCGGACGAGGACGCGGTAATCGTGTCCGTCAGCGTGACCGCCGGGCAGGCGCGGGTGAAGCCGGGCGATACCGTGAAGCGCGGCGACGTGCTGATCGCGGGCGAGGAGCGCAGGGACGTGGACGGCGAAACGCGTGCGGTCGCGGCGGCCGGGCGCGTGGTGGCGCGCACGTGGACGAGGGGCGAGAGCGAAGCGAAGACCTATGCCGTTCAAAGGCGGTATACCGGGCGCGCGCGCGTGAAAAGCGGAGTCGAAACGCCGTTTTTCACCCTCTCCGAGGCGGATTCGGACGCACTCGAGCGCTTCGACGCACAGACGGATTCCACCGACATCGTGGGGCTGTTCGTGCCGGTGCGCGTGTTCCAGACCGTCGAGCGCGAATACGAGGCGGTGCGCGTTCCGCTGCCCGCCGGCGCGGCGGAAAGAGCCGCCTTCGCCCGCGCGCTGGCGGCGGCGCGCAGTCGGGCAAGGGCCGGCGCGCGGGAGACGAAAATTTGGGTACAATATGATACGCGAAGCGAGGGCGCGGTTCGCGCGGCCGTGGCGGTCGAGTGGACGCGGGAAATCGCCGCGAAGGCACAGGGAGGATCATAAAAGTTGGAGACGGATGTCCGAACGATTTCCGAGGTTATGTATGTGGACGACCCGCAGCAGTTCATTGCGCTGTTCGGGCTGAACGACGAGAACGTGGATCTGATTCGGCGCGAGCTGAACGTGGTCATCTTCGCGCACGGCAATGAAATCACGCTGACCGGCGACGAGGACAAGGTGCGCCTTGCGCGGCTGACGCTGGAGCGGCTGCTGGAAATCGTCGCGCGCGGTGACGCCATCGACAAAACGCGCATCCGCTACGCCATCGATCTGGCGAGCGAGGGCAACGCCGACCGCATCGGCGAGATCATGCGCGACGTGGTCGCCATCACCTACAAGGGGCGGCAGGTCAAGTGCAAGACGCTGGGGCAGAAGAAGTACGTGGACGCGATTAAGAAAAACACGCTCACCTTCGGCATCGGCCCCGCCGGAACGGGCAAAACGTATCTGGCCGTGGCGATGGCGGTGGTGGCGCTTAAAAACAAGGACGTGGAGCGCATCATCCTCACGCGCCCCGCGGTGGAGGCGGGCGAGAAGCTGGGCTTCCTGCCGGGCGATCTTCAGCAGAAGGTCGATCCCTACCTGCGCCCGCTGTACGACGCGCTCAACGAAATGATGGGCGCGGAGGCGTATCAGCGCCTGCTGGAACGGCAGCAGGTGGAGGTCGCGCCGCTGGCGTACATGCGCGGGCGCACGCTGAACGACGCGTTCATCATTCTGGACGAGGCGCAGAACACGACCAGCGAACAGATGAAGATGTTTTTAACGCGCATGGGCATGAATTCCCGCATGGTCGTCACCGGCGACGTGACGCAGATCGACCTGCCCGGCGGCAAGCCCAGCGGTCTGGTGGAGGCGCTGGAGGTGCTGAAGGGCGTGGAGGACATTGGCATTGTGACGCTTACGCATAAGGACGTGGTGCGCCACGAGCTGGTGCAGGCCATTGTGCGCGCCTACGAAAGGCATCAGGCCGCCGCGCCCCGCGCCGTGGGCGAACGACGGTTCGTGCCGAAACGATAACCGCCGGGAGGGATACGCAGTATGGTCGCAAAAAAGAAGGGACGCGCCGAACGGCGCTTCGCGCCCACCATCAGCCGTCTGCTCGTGGGGCTGGCGATGTTCTTTGTGATGTTCACGCTTCTCTCGGCCGCGATTACGCCGGAGCGGTATGACATTCAGGTCGGTCAGCCCGCGCCGAACACCATCAAGGCCGCCAAGGACGTGGAGGATATCATCACCACGGAGAAGCTGCGAAACGATGCGGCGAACAGCGTGCGCAGCGTGTATTCCGTGGACGAAAACGCGAAGGGCACGGTGCTTCAGACGCTCGAGGGGCTTCTGGACGCCGTGGAGCAGGTGGCGAACCTGTACCTTCCGCCGGAGGACGGCAAAAGCGAGGTCACGGAGGCGCAGCTGAGCACCGCCAACCAGCAGCTTGCGCCGGTGGAGATCACCTCCGAGGAGCTGGTGGCGCTGGGCGCGGCGGATGAAAAGACGCTGGACGCGCTTCTGCGCCGCGCGGAGGAGATTGTCACCGAGACGATGGACAACAACCTGCGCGAATCGGAAATCGACGCGAGCGTGCAGAAGATTCAAAGCGCGCTTCTTCGGGAGCGCTATCCCAGCCTGCTGGTCAGCGTGGTCAGTAAGGCCGTGCGCGCGAGCCTTCAGCCGAACTACTTCTACGACGAGGCCGCCACCGAAAACGCCCGGCAGGCCGAGCGCGACAAGGTGGAAACCGTCACGCGCATCAAGGGCGAGGTCATCGTGTCCGACGGCGAAATCGTGACCGACGCGCAATACGAAATGCTGAAGGCGCTGGGCATGATTAAGGAAAGCACGCTGGATATTTCGCTGTATTACGGCGTGGCGCTGTTAATCGTGCTGCTGCTCGCGAGCGCGAGCCTGTACCTGTATCTGTTTGAGGAGAAGACGTTTAAGAGCCTGCGCACGCTGATTCTCATCTGCGTGATCTGCGTGGTGGAGATGGGCGCGTCGCTGCTCGTGCGCGAGGTAACGCCGTATCTGATGCCGTCCACGCTGGCGCTTCTGCTTCTGTGCCAGCTGGTCAGCCGCCGCAGCGCCATTTATCTGAACATCGTGATGGCGATTGTCATTTCGCTGTTCGCGAGCACCTCGTCGGGCTTATTCAATATGACCATGTTCACCGTGATGGTGAACACGCTCACGTCCGGCATGCTGGCGCTGTTGATCTTTAAAAAGCGGCAGCAGCGCACGACGACGCTGCTGGCGGGCTGCATGATGGGCATGAGCAACATGGTAAGCACGTTCGCCGTGGGGCTTGTGAATAACAACAACCTGATGACCGTGCTGGGCATGGCCGAATGGGCGGCGGGCAGCAGCATATTGGCTTCGGTGCTGTGCATTGCCATCATGCCGCTTTTAGAGTGGATGTTCAACGTGGTCACGCCGTCCAAGCTGATTGAGCTTTCCAACCCCAACCAGCCGCTTTTGCGGCGGCTTCTGCTGGAGGCGCCGGGCACGTACCACCATTCCATCATCGTGGCCAATCTAGCCGAGGCCGCCGCGAACGAGGTGGGCGCGAACGCGCTGCTCGCCCGCGTGGGCGCGTATTACCACGACGTGGGCAAGCTGAAGCGCCCCGGCTACTTCAAGGAAAACCAGATGGGCGACAACCCGCACGACCGCACCGACCCGCGCGTGAGCACCGCCATATTGACCGCCCACCCGCGCGACGGCGCGCAGCTGGCCAAGAACGAGCGCATTCCGGACGCGATTGTGGACATCATCCGCTCGCATCACGGCGATTCGCCGGTTTTGTATTTCTACAACAAGAGCCGGCAGGAGAACGGCGACGACGTGAACATCGACGATTTCCGCTACGACGGGCCGCGCCCCGCCAGCCGCGAGGCCGCCATTGTGATGCTGGCGGACACCGTGGAGGCCGCCGCGCGTAGCATACCCAACCCGGACGCGGACAAGCTGAACACGCTCATTCGCACGCTCGTGCATCAGAAGCTGGACGACGGCCAGCTGGATCACTGCGAGCTGACGTTCGCCGACCTTGACCGCATCTGCTCGTCGTTTCTGACGGTGCTCAGCGGCGTGTTCCACGAGCGCATCGAGTATCCGTCGGTCGAAATTCCCAAAAAGCAGATTCAGGCGGCGCTGGAGGCCGAAAGGAAGAAGGCGCAGGAGAAGACGGGCAATGAACCGAATTGAGCTGATTGACGAAAACGGCTTCGCGCCGGAGGGCTTTCTGGCGCTGGCCGGGCGCGTGGCGCAGGCCTGCGCGGAGGAGGAGGGAATCGGCGCGTTCTGCGTCGCGCTTACGCTGGTGGACGGCGAGACCATTCGCCGCGTGAACCGCGAGGCGCGCGGCGTGGACAGGGAGACGGACGTGCTGTCCTTCCCCGAAATCGCCTACCCCAAGGGCAAGACCGCCAAGGACGTGCCCGCCCGCCTGCGGCGCGCCTACGACCCGGCGCGCGGCGCGGCGTATCTGGGCGACATTGTGCTGAATCTGTTCCGCGCGCGCGAGCAGGCCGCGGAATACGGTCACAGCGTGACGCGCGAGATGGGCTACCTGACCGCGCACGCGATTTTTCACCTGATGGGCTACGACCATATGGAGGAAGAGGACAGGCAAGCCATGCGCGCCATGGAGAAGCGCGCCATGCGGCGGCTGGGACTGTATAAGGAGGAACGGGAAATGACTGACATGGAAATGAAGGCGCTGGCGATTGACGCGCTGAAGCTCTCGTATGCGCCGTATTCGAGGTATCACGTGGGCGCGTGCCTGCTGGCCGTGGACGGGCGCACGTTCCAAGGCGCGAACTTTGAAAACGCGTCCTACGGCGCGACGATCTGCGCCGAGCGCTGCGCCGTGTCCAACGCCATTGCGCACGGCGTGCACCGCTTTACCGCCATCTTCATCGCCACCGAGCACGACCTCGCGTGGCCGTGCGGCGTCTGCCGGCAGGTGCTGAACGAATTCAAGGTGTGCGACATGCGCGTGGTCATCGGCAACACCGACGGCCAATGGATCGAAAAAAATCTGTCCCAGCTTCTGCCCGAATCGTTCGGGCCGGAAAATCTGGGCCTTTCGGAGGAATAGAGCTTGTCTGAAAACAAACGCATCCGTTCGGGCTTCGTGGCCATTTTAGGCCGCCCGAACGTGGGAAAAAGCAGCCTCATGAACCGCTTCGTGGGCGAGAAGGTCGCCATCGTGTCCCAGAAGGCGCAGACGACGCGCAGCCGCATCTTGGGCGTTTCCACAAGGGAGAACACGCAGATCGTGTTCGTGGACACGCCCGGCATTCACAGGCCGCGCACGAAGCTGGGCGAATACATGGTAAAGGCCGCGGACGACGCGCGCGAGGGCGTGGACGCGGTGCTCGTGGTCGTGGACGGCGAGCATATCGGGGCGCAGGACGCGGAAATCATGAAAAGCGTGCAGTCGATGAGCTGCCCGCGCTTCCTCGCCGTGAACAAAATCGACATTGTGCCGCCGGAAAAGCTGATGCCGCAGCTGGCCGCGCTGAACGCCGAGGGCTTCCAGAGCGTCGTTTCCGTGTCCGCCCGAACCGGCGAAAACGTGGACGTGCTGTATAGGCTGATCGCCGAGAGCATGCCCGAGGGGCCGATGTACTTCCCCGAGGACATGATCACCGACCAGCCGGAGCGCGTGATGTGCGCCGAAATCATCCGCGAGAAGGCGCTTTACCACCTGCGCGACGAAATTCCGCACGGCGTGGGCGTGGAGATGCTGTCCATCAAGAAGCTGAGCGACCGCCTGACCGAAATTCACGCGAACATCTACTGCGAGCGCGCCGCGCATAAGTCCATCATCATCGGAAAGCAGGGCGCGATGCTGGGCACAATCGGCTCCGAGGCGAGAAGGGACATCGAAAGGCTTCTGGGCACGAAGGTCATGCTGAAGCTGTGGGTCAAGGTGCGCGAAAACTGGCGCAACCGCGCCGAGGATCTTGAAAACCTTGGCTATACCGAGCAATGAACGGCAGCCTGACGACCGACGCGCTGGTTCTGCGAAGGAGCGAATGGCGCGACTATGACCGCATGGTCACGCTGTTCACGCCCGAATTTGGCCGCGTGGACGCCGTGGCGCGCGGCTGCCGCCGCCCGAAATCGCCGCTGATGAACGCCGCCGAGGTGTTCACCTGCGGCGAATATCAGCTTCTGCGCCTGCGCGGCCGGTATACCATCACCCAGTGCCGCATCACCGATGACTTCTTCGCGCTGCGAAGCGACTATGAGCGGCTGGTGCACGGCGCGTTCTGGCTCAAGCTGCTGGACGAAATCGTGATGCCGGACGCGGAAAACCGCGCGCTGTTCCACATGACGCTGCGGGCGCTGGCATACCTCAGCCATTCGCCGCTGCCGCCCGCGCTGCTTACCGCCATGTTTGAAATGCAGCTGTGGAACCTGACCGGCTTTTCGCCCGAAACGCGCGAATGCGTCGTGTGCCGCCGCACCGCCCGGCAGACGACCCTGCGCTTTGACGCGCGCAAGGGCGGCTGCGTGTGCGCGTTCTGCGGCCCCACCGCCCGCGTGCTCTCCGAGGGCGCGCGGCGGATTCTCATGAAGGCGCCGCGCACGCCCTTCGACGCCGTTGAAAAGCTCGACGGCCACCCCGACTGGCCGGAGGCCGCGCGAAGAATCCGCGAATTTACCTTCGCCCGCCTCGGCCGCGAAATCAAAAACGCCCCCGCCGTGCTGCAGTCCTCCTTGGGAGGAACGCAGGGCGAACCATAAAAAAACCCCTCGACGGAGCCCGTCGAGGGGTTTTCTGCGCGCCGTTCCGCGCGGGAGCTGTATCTCCGCGAGGATGGGAGTTTTTGCGACGCGGGGTCAGGCCTCGGGAAGCAGCCGGAGGAGCATCACGGGGATTTCCGCGTCTGTGAAGTCCAGCGTGATGGAGATTTCGTCGTCGTCGGCTTCAAAGGGAACCGCCGTCTCCGCGCCGTCCGGCGACACCAGAGAGAGCCGCATGCCCTTCAGGAGGCTGGCGGGCAGGGTGAAGCGTACCTGCCCCGTGGGAGATGTGACCCTGCCGGCGTACTCGAAGGCCAGAGACAGGAGCCTTCCGTCCGTTCTCGCGATCAGCTCGCCCTTGGGGTGTCTTCCGGTTTCGATCCTTGCCGACGCGGTCTCGATTTGCTCCAGACGCTCGCCGTTCTCGACCCCGCCGCACACGGCGCAGAAGCGCAGGCTCTCGCCGTCCACCATGAAATCAAACCTCTGGCAGGCGGCCTCTCCGACATGCGCACAGCCCGTCCGGCGGCAGGCGGCGCTGCTGGTTCCGTCGCCATTGGGCGACCATTCGGCATACCAGTGGTACAGCTTCCCGGTCGGATTCGCGGTGTAGCTGTCGGTGCAGACGGAGCAGGTGTAGGTCGTATAGCCGCCCTCCGTGCAGGTGGGCTTCGTTACGACGGACTGGTAGCTGTGTCCCGGCGCGGACAGCTCATTATAGGTGGAGTACGGGCAGCGGGAGCAGGTATTGTATGCGTCCCAGCCGATTTCGGTGCAGGTCGGCGCCTGCGCCGCGTGAGGCGCCAGCTCGTGATTGTCCGGGTCGATGGGCAGCGCCTCTTTCTTCGTCTGCGGGTTCGCCCAGCTTTCAGAAAAGCTCGCGAGATATTCGACGCTGCCCTTCACGGCACACGTTGATTCGGTGCGGGTGCTGGTCACGGCTGCTTTCGCCTCTTCCGTATGGGAGGCGTTCCGCGTGCAGACGCGCGTGGCGGCGCATTCCTTGTTGTCCGCCGACCATTCATAGGTCACAGTCTTGCTCCACTCGTGCGCATCCGGGTCGATGGACAGCGCCTTATAGGTGCTGTAATCGCAGTCCTCACATTCCTCGTATGCATTCCACCCCCCCCTCGTTGCAGGTCGGCGCTTGCGCGGGGTGAGGCACCAGCTTGTGCGGCAGCTTGTCTACCTTATCGTCTCTGTAGCTATATTCGCAGTCGGAACAGGTATAAGTCGTATAGCCTTCTTCCTTACAGGTGGGCTGAGTTACTACTCCCTGCTGCGGGTATGAATGGGGATATAAACCGCTCTCCATTTCGGTTTGGCATTCATCGCATTTAAAGCACATTTTGTGTTTTAGCGGTCTATAATATCCATCCATTTGTCTATATCTAACAAAAGAATGTTGCGTCACTTTTTGGCATACAGCACATTGGGAGCTCCACTTCCCATCAGCTTCCGCCATCGGCATTAATGTCAGAAGCATGCAGCACATAAGCAGCATACTCAAGATTTTCTTCTTCATTGTCATCCTCCCCTTCTTCCGAATATTGGAAAACGTATCGTACAGAATGCCATTCCGTTCAGCTCCATCATTAGAAGGATCGCGCACAGCCGTTTTTTTCATCTTGCCGCCTCCCTTCCGCCGTCCTCAGACAGCTTAAAATCAAACCTCATTTCCAGCAGGCTGAACAGCCCGCGCATAACCTCCGCGGCGATGGCTCGAATGTCCAGCCCCGCCACAAAGGCCAGCACGCCGGCCTGCTCCTCCTCCGGAACCCTGTATACCCGCATTGCCGCCGTGAGGAAGCGGCTTAGCTTGCGCTCCAAGGGAAAACGCGGATCGCACCTCCGCGCCATGTAGCTGCGCATCAGCCCCGAGGTGCCGATTTCCATCTCGTAGAAATCGCTTTCGGTGGAATCGGGAAAGTTCGCGCCGAAGAGCTTTTTCAGCTCCGCGGTGGTGTGCTGATAGATGTACTCCGCCGTGTTCGGCAGCGTGTAGGCCTCAATGTAAACCTCGCGCAGGCTTTCGTCCATCTCCGTCAGCGCCAGCTGAATCGCCGTTTCCACCGCGTAGATGTAAACCGGCGGCAGCGCATCTGCCGCAATGCGCCTTGCCACGCCAAACTGGCCGCCGAACATTGCCTGCACAAGCTCCAGCAGGACGGCGTCCTTGGTGGGAAACAAATGCTGAAAGCTTCCCCGCGTGACCCCCGCGTCCCTCGTGATGCGCGTGATGGTGGTGCCCCTGTAGCCCTGCTTCAGAAACAGGCGGACGCAGGTGGTGAGAATTTTTCGCTTGGTTTCCATGCCGTCTCTTCTCATGAGAATGCTTCAATCCCTCTTTAATTGGTATCCGTACCAATTATAGCAGGCCGTGTAAAGAAAAGCAAGCATTCCTTTCGAAATGCCTGCTCTTTTTTACAGCGAACGGTGCAGCTTCACACAGCGCCCCAGAATCTGAATTTCCGCCCACATGACGGTTTGGGTGGAAAGCTCGCGGTCGTAGCTTTGAAGCATGAGCTTGGAGCCCTCCAGCCTTTTGATCTTGCGCACTGCGCGCCTGCCGCGCAGAACCAGCAGCATCAGCGCGTCGTCCACGGGATTCCTTTCCGGCACGACCAGAAGCAGGTCGCCCGCGAACACGCGGAAGCCCGAAAGCGCGTTGTCCGGGCAGCGGTACATCAGCACCTTGTCCGGCGCGCCGCCCTCGATTTTGCCGCCCACGATGGGGAACAGCACGTGATCGATCGCCAGCCCCTTTTCGTCGATCACCGGCACGCGCTTGACTACGCCGCCCAGCGCGTCCAGCCACGCGTCGTTGGAGGCCTGCTGCGCCTCCTGCTGCTTTTGGGTGGGCGCGGGCTCGTCCTCCGGCACGGGGATGATGTAGGGTCTCGGCTTCGGGCGAAGCTGCACCTCCGGCTCGGCGGCGGCGTCCAGCTCGGTGCCCAGCGCGTCGGTCACGCCCATGGCCTTCAAAAGCCTGCGCGCCACGTCGTCCGAGGGGATGCGGCGGCCGCTCTCTACATCCTTAATAAAGCTCTCCGCGCAGCCGGTCTTCTTCGCCAGCTGCTTTTCCGTCATGCCGTATTTCACGCGCTGCGCGCGGATGGTGTCTCCCATTCTGCTCAAGGTCTTGTCCTCCAAGTTTCAGTTTATCCCAGAATATTGTAGCGTTTCGAGCCGGATTTGTCAATCTTCCGAAATGCGTCTGCGCAGGGACATGAAATTCTGCGTTTCTGGAATTTGGCGCGGGTATGCAGCGGCGAAAAATGGAGATGGAAAACCGTTTCTGTTATAAAACATAATTTGACGTATGCGTGCCGTTATGATAAAATACAGGTGAAGCCCTCGGGCTTCCGGCAGGAAGGAAACAGATGGCGCTTGGCTTTTCACCTCTGGATAC
>CAVERI010000090.1:0-10733 GCA_963618055.1 bacterium
AATCGTGCCGATGTTTACATGCGGCTTATTGCGCTCAAATTTTGCCTTGCCCATTTTTGCTTAACCTCCATTATCAATCGTTTGGCAAACCCTTTACTGATTTACGTAGTTTGCCGTGCCCAGAATCTTGGCGGCGACGTTCTTGGGAACGCTCTCATACTGAGCGAACTGCATCGTGAACGTGCCTCTGCCCTGACTGCGGGAACGCAGGTCGGTCGCGTAGCCAAACATCTCGCTCAGCGGCACCATCGCGTCGATCACATGCAGGTCGCCGTTGGTGTCGGTGTTGACGATGCGGCCGCGGCGCGAAGCCATATCCGCGTTTACGCCGCCCAGGTATTCGTCGGGAACGACGATTTCCACCTTCATAACCGGCTCCATCAGCGCGCAGTCAGCCTTCTTGATGGCCTCCTTGAACGCCAGAGAGCCCGCGATGTGGAACGCCATTTCGCTGGAGTCGACCTCGTGATACGAGCCGTCCAGCAGCGTGCAGCGGAAATCGACCACCTCGTAGCCGCCTAAGCAGCCGGAAAGCGCCGCCTCCTTCACGCCGTCGGAAATCGGCTGGATGAATTCCTTGGGAACCACGCCGCCGACCGTCTTGTCGACGAACTCGTAGCCGCTGCCCGGTTCGAGCGGACTGATCTCGATCACGCAATGGCCGTACTGACCATGGCCGCCGGTCTGGCGCACGAAGCGCCCCTCCGCCTTCGCGGGCTTGCGGACGCACTCCTTGTACGCAACCTGGGGCTTGCCGACGGTGGCCTCCACGTGGAATTCGCGCAGCAGTCGGTCGACGATGATCTCAAGGTGCAGTTCGCCCATGCCGGCAATGATCGTCTGTCCGGTGGTTTCGTCGGTGTAGGTTTTGAACGTGGGATCCTCTACCGCAAGGCGCATCAGCGCATCCGTCATCTTGTCGCGGCCGGCCTTGGTTTTCGGTTCGATGGCCACGCGGATAACCGGATCGGGGAATTCCATGCTTTCAAGAATAATCGGCTTGTTTTCGGTGCACAGCGTGTCGCCGGTGGTGGTATCCTTGAAGCCTACGGCGGCGGCAATATCGCCGGCGTAGATTTCATCGATTTCCTCGCGGTGATTGGCGTGCATGCGAAGAATGCGGCCGATGCGCTCGCGCTTGCCCTTGGTGGCGTTATACACGTAGCTGCCGGACTTGATGCAGCCGGAATATACGCGGAAGAACACCAGACGGCCGACGAACGGATCCACCATGACCTTGAAGGCCAAGGCGGCAAACGGCTCGTCGTCGGAGGCCGCGCGCTCAATTTCCTCGCCCTTGTTCTTGGTCGTGCCCTTTACCGGGGGCACGTCCACCGGAGAGGGCAGATAGTCCACAACCGCGTCGAGCAGCGGCTGAACGCCCTTGTTGCGATACGACGTACCGCACAGAACGGGGTTCATCTTGCCCGCGATGGTCGCCCTGCGAATCGCGCTCTTGATCTCGTCAATCGTGAGCTCGTTTCCCTCAAAGAACTTCTCCATCAGCGCGTCATCGGTTTCGGCAACGGCCTCGACCAGTTGGCTGTGATACTCTTCCGCCTGCTCGCGGTATTCCTCGGGAATATCGTCTACTTCCATCTTCGTACCGAGATCGTCCTGATAGATCTCCGCCTTCATCTGGATCAGATCGATGATGCCCTTAAAGGTATTTTCCGCGCCGATGGGCAGCTGAATCGGCACCGCGTTCGCGTGCAGCTTCTCGCGCATCATTTTCACAACGCGGAAGAAATTCGCGCCCGTGATGTCCATCTTATTTACATAGGCCAAGCGCGGCACGGAGTATTTGGTGGCCTGACGCCATACCGTTTCGCTCTGCGGTTCCACGCCGCCCTTTGCACAGAACACGGCCACGGCACCGTCGAGCACGCGAAGAGAGCGTTCCACCTCCACGGTGAAGTCCACGTGGCCGGGCGTGTCGATAATATTGATCTGGTGTCCGCGCCATTCGCAGGTGGTTGCGGCAGAGGTAATGGTGATGCCGCGCTCCTGCTCCTGCTCCATCCAGTCCATCGTGGCCATGCCTTCGTGCACTTCGCCAAGGCGATGCGTGCGCCCCGTATAGAACAGGATGCGTTCGGTCGTCGTGGTTTTTCCGGCGTCGATGTGTGCCATGATGCCGATGTTGCGTACATGATCAAGTGAATGCGATCTCGCCACAGGTGTTACGTCCTTTCATCAATTTGCGGGGCGCAGCCCGCCGCTGCGGTTTTCCATGCGGAAGCCCGCCAAAATTCATAAAGCGCGCGGCGTATGAAACAAGTGCAGTCGCACATTGCCGGCCGCGCGCAAAACGCCATACGGGCGTCTGATTACCAGCGGTAATGCGCGAACGCCTTGTTCGCCTCCGCCATCTTGTGCATATCCTCGCGACGCTTTACGGCGTTGCCGGTGTTATTGGAAGCATCGATGATCTCGCCGGCCAGGCGGTCAGCCATGCTGCGCTCGCCGCGCTTTCTGGAGAACATGACCAGCCAGCGCAGAGCCAGCGTCTGACGACGCTCGGGGCGGATCTCAACAGGCACCTGATAGGTAGAACCGCCAACGCGGCGCGCCTTGACTTCCAGCGCGGGCATGATGTTGGCAATCGCCTGGTTGAATACTTCGTTCGCGTCCTTGCCGGTCTTCTCGGCGACCTGCTCAAAGGCGCTGTAGCAAACGGACTGCGCAACGCCGCGCTTTCCGTCATACATCATCTGGTTGATCAGCTTGGCGACGATCACCGTGCCGTATACAGGATCCGGAAGCACATCGCGCTTCGGGATAAATCCACGTCTGGGCATTATAGTCCCTCCTCAATGTTCAGCGGTCGAAAGGTTCATTCAGCAACAGGCAAACGCTCCGGGAATCGTTGGCGCTCTTCCCTTCGCCCGCGGCCGCACCCTACTTGCCGCCCCGTCCGCGTTCCTTCAGACGAAGCAGGGTTCAAGCGCCGCGCGGCTTGCCGAAAATTACTTCTTGGGCCTCTTGGCGCCGTAAAGAGAGCGACTCTGCATGCGCTTGGCAACGCCGGCGGTATCCAGCGCGCCGCGGATGATGTGATAGCGCACGCCGGGCAGATCGCGCACCTTGCCGCCGCGGATCAGCACAACCGAGTGCTCCTGCAGGTTGTGGCCGATGCCGGGGATGTAGCAGGTACCTTCGATGGAGTTGGTCAGACGAACACGGGCGATCTTACGAAGCGCGGAGTTCGGCTTTTTGGGCGTCAGCGTTTTAACGGACAGGCAAACACCGCGCTTCTGCGGGCATTTCTGCAGAATGGGCGAGTTGGATTTGCTGGTCCTCTTTTCCCTACCCTGACGGATCATCTGATTGATCGTGGGCATGGAAGCACCTCCTCAATCACGAGTCAAATTTGGAATATATACGCTTCCGCAACCCTGGAAGAGTACATCGGTAGTTCAGGCGTGTCGTCTGATGGCCGCGCACGCCGTGGGCACCTGCACGCCGCAGGCCTCCCCCAGCTCCTTCATCGTCCGAATCCGCTCGTAGGGCACGTCCTTTTGCTGGCACAGCTCCTGCACGCGGCGGGTGATGAAAACGTCGGCGTCGTCCGCAAGAAAGGCATACACGGCTTCCCCGTTTTCGATGGCACGGATCGTCGTGCGCATGCCTACGGTCTTCGGGTCGGTCTTCAGCTTTTCGAGCATGCGAATCATCCCTTTCTGCGCATAATCAAACTCATATATCTTACCATCCGTTCCTGCGTTTGTCAATAATTCGAGTTTTTATTTTTCGCACGAACGGGTTAAATTTTGTACCAGCCCGAGCCTTATTATACGTATTCGAAGTCGTCCGGCGCGTCGAACCATTTGCCCTTGCCAAGGTCGAGCACGAACAGGATAACCGCGGTCACAAGCCAGCCAAGCATGTAAGGGGATGTAATATAAAAGCCCAGCGCCGCGTGATGGATAAACCCGAACAGCGACAGCACCGCGCCCGCCAGCGCCACGAAGGACGCGCTGCGCAGTTTCTTCTCGATCATGAACACGATGATGGAGCCCAGCAGAATGCCGATGATGATTGCGCCCGCCTTCACCGCCGGAACGCCGTTCCACATCACGCCGCCGGACACGAGGAGGTCGGTCACATTCTGCGAAAAGCCCTTCACGCCGTTCGACAGCGTTTCCATCCAAATGCCGTAGCCGCCTTCAGCCATGGAGCCGGCCGCGACCGCGCCCTCAACCTGCGTAACCAGATAATCGGCAATCGAGGGAACCATCGCCACGGCAATCGCCGCGTAGTGCTTCGGCTTGCACTCCTTGAACGCCTGTGAAACCATGATGACCGCGCACCAGAGGAAGGTAACGGCGACGACCGCCGCGGGAACCGCGGAGCTCAGGAAGGAGAACAGGCCGCACACGCCCGCAAGTCCCAGAATGATGCCGCCCATCCACGAATAGCCCGCGCCCGCGCCGGACTTTTTCAAACCCGCGTGACCCAGCCACACGGTGTTGGGAATCACCCCGCCGAACACGGCGGAGAGCATGGTGCAGATGCCGTCGGCGAACTGCGCCTCGCGCACACTGTACGCGTCGCCCGCGACGTTCGCGGATTCCACGTTGTCCATCGTTTCAATAAAATTGTAGATTTCCACCGGGATGATGACCGTGAGATACGGCGCGACGTACACAAAGCCATTGATCAGCGCCTGAACGGTGTTGACCGGATTGGGGAAATAGAAGCCGACATTTGAAAAGTCAAACGATGTGCGTCCCATGCAGAACGCGTACACGATGCCGCCCACAATGGCCACGAGGAACGGAGAAATCTTCTTGGGGAACACGTAGCCCGCGAACAGGCCGAGCAGCGCAACCGCCAGAATCGGAAGCCCCACAACCGGGTCGCCGAATACGTCGAACACACCCTGCGTCGCCATCCAGATGAAGCCGATGCCAGCCACGGTGCCGAGCAGCGCCGCACGAGGCAGGTTCTTTTTGACCCACGGCCCGATAAGGCCGCCCAGAAACTCGACGAAGCCGCCGATGAGGCAGGCCGCCACAGCCGCGCTCCACTCAATCTCCGGGTCGCCGATGGCGTAGTGCAGCGGGGAAATCACGCCGTAGAGAATCACGAACATGGCAGGGGTGGAAATGCCGGAGGGCAGCGCGGTCACGTTGCCGTGGCCTTCCTTTTTGGAAAGACGGTACGCCATGAAGGCATAGTACAGGCCGCCAATCAGCAGGCCGATGGACAGACCGGGAATCACGCGGCCGAAGATGATCTTGTCTCCCCAGCCGAAGCTTCTCAGCGCCGCGATAATGATAATGTAGTTCACGATGTTGTTGGTGACCATGTAGGTCAGCCCGCCGACGTCCCCGCGGGAAAAAAACGGGATGGATGCCCTCTTGCGTTCGGTCTGCATTTCGGTTTCCTCCTTTTTCTGCGTCCTCCGTTTGGGTTCCTTATAGATTCAAGCCGAGCTCGGCGAGCTCGCGAGCCACGCGGTCATACTCCGCCTGCCACGCGGGTCTGGGCGTGAGCGTGTTCACATCGTACACCTGATCGAACGGTCTGCCCTCGTTTCCGGCCGCAAACACGTGCTCATAGCCGGAAAGCAGCTTCTGAATGATCGGCTCTGCGTCCCTGCGGGTCAGCCTTTGGCGCACGGCGGCCTCCGCCACCTTGCCGATCATGCGCACCTCAAGGCCGGAGCAATGCGGCTTCAGACCGTCGCAGGAGCCCGAGCCCTCCAGATGTCCGCCCGATACGGTGATGGCCAGCGCGTTCGCGGCCACCTCTCGCAGAAGCTCTGCCGTGCCCGCGCCGCTCTTGGGATAAATGTCGCACACAATGATGTTCGGCGCACACAGCGAGAACGCCTGACACACCACGCTCTGAAGCCACATGCACTCGCGGGTAGACGTGGCAATGTAGCGCAGGTGGATGGGGTGGCACAGGTGATAGTCCGCGCGGCACACAAGGTTTGCCAGCAGCATCGACGCAATCATGCACACCGCCGCGCCCGCCGGGCCGCCCGCCATGCCGCCCACCAGCACGCAGGCCAGCGACGCGTTCAGCACCTCGGTGCCGATGGTGTTCGCCGCGCGCAGCAGATTGTCCTCGGTGGTAATCAGCTCGTTGTTCAGCGCCACAAGGTGCGCGTCACCCGGATGGAACCCGCCGGGCGTCATCGCCGCAAGGTCGCCAATCTGGGAAACGCTGCTCTCCGCGGCCAGACGGCCGATCTGCGGACGCCCGACGCGCGCGCAGATTTCATTCAGATATTGCATCTCCCGGCGCACGGCGATCAGCTCGCTCGGCTCCGCGCGGCGCACGATGTGCCCGTCCACGTTCACGATCGAGCCGCAGGTCACCATGTTCACGACGCCTTCCTTCGCCCACGATTCCGTGGTGGCGCGGAATGTCTTCTCGTCCATCGGGCAGCCGGGATTTCCGGCCACGACGCCGGGACGGCGCGCGTCCTCCGCGTGACGGGCATAGAACGTGAATGCGTCCGTGCTGCGGCCGACCAGCATTTCCCGCTTCTGCGCGGCGGCGGCTTCGTCGATTTCCCTTTCGGTAAAGCGAATCACGCGGCCGGTGTTCTGATTGTACACGCCCGTCTCAATGGCCAGCTGCCGCCCAGCCGCGTAAAACCGGCGCAGCATGTCCTCGTCAAAGGCAAGCACCTCGCCCTTTTCGTAATTCAGATCAAAGTCCTCCACGATGTCGCGAATCGGCATAGCCACATGATCCAGATCCCAGTCGTTTTTGCTTACCGCCTCGCCGGTATGGGAACGTTCCACGATTTCAAGAAAATCCACGAATATCCCTCCATCTATCGCGTATATCGTTCGTATATATCCGAACTTTTCTTTGATGCATTACATTATAGTTTGTGTTTTTTCAATTGTCAACCGGTTTCCGGGTAATATTTCGGAAAACACGCTTCCGTCGCCGCCAAAAAACTTATGCTAACTAAGATCAGACCGGACATCTGCTGTTATCGCGTTTTCCCATCCTATTCCTCCCGGGGCTCGCGGATATACCACGCAGGTCGAAGCAACGCATCCCATTCAATCCGCATGTACCTTACCGAAAATACCGTCTCGAAGAATGGGGCGTCACCCTGTGCGCAGAGCAGATAGCTTCCATCCGCGCACGCTTCAAAGCTGTAAACCGTAATTCCATCGGGACGGCGAATTTCGCGTAAGAACCCAGCCTTCGCATCGTCGGCGGAACCGCCCTTTCCCTCTTCCTTACATTCATCCGAAGGCTTATGCGGCAAAATCTCGATTCCTTCAAAGGTGATGCGCGCGGTTTCGATTTCCATATCGCAGCCGCTCAAATTCTGGGGCGCGTCCGCGCAAACATTCAGCTCCTCCGCTTTCACGACAAGCGTACCTGCCTCATATGAAACGAATTTCCACATGGAATCATGAAACACAAAATCGTTCATGCGATTAACAGACTGATATTTCACGCGCGGTTCCTCCTCCGCTTCCGAAAGTATGACGCGGGCTGCGGCGGATTTTCGTTTTCCGCCGCAGCCCGCGTTTTATAACGTTTTCATTCACACGAATAATGCGTAGATCATATAGCACACCGGAATGGCGAACAGCGCGCTGTCCACGCGATCCATCATGCCGCCGTGGCCGGGAATCAGGTGGCTGTAGTCCTTAATCTGCGCCGCTCGCTTTACCGAGGACGCCGCAAGGTCGCCCAGCGCGCCCGCCAGCGCGGATGCCAGCGCCGCCACGACCACCGCCCACATGGGAATCACACCGCGCCCGAACGCGTGCAGGATGCCATACACCGCGAAGCCGGACAGCGTGCCGCAGGCCAGCCCACACAGAAGTCCCTCCACCGTCTTATGGGGGCTGATGTGCGGCGACAGCTTGTGCTTTCCAAATCGCCGCCCGCCGAACAGCGCGAACGTGTCGCTCACAATCGCGGGCGCGATGCTGTTCAGAAACACCGCCGCCCAGATCGCGTCGTTCACGGAAATGTACACCATCAGAAGCAGCGGCGACACTGGATAGGCGCACACAGCCAGCGTGGAAAACACGTCCTTCACGCTGATTCTTCCGCCCAGGATCATCTGCCCGAACAGCGCGATCATAATGATCATAAACACCGGAAAGACGTATCCGGCCTTGCCGAAGTACAGAAGCAGCGTGCTGGACACGCACAGCGTCATCACCGGCCACGCCAGCGGATGATAGCCGCACTTTTCCAGCGCCTTGCGCATCTCATGCGCCGCGATCAGCGCGCACACCACAAAAAAGACCACGCGCGTCGGCTGGCACAATACAATCATGCCCACCGTAATCAGCGCAAACAGCGTACCGTAAATCACTCGTTGCTTCAATCAAATCCACTCCCCGGGCAGCTCTGTCCTTTGTGTTCTATTATATCGGATGGAAAATAAACTGTCAATGAAGAAATCCCGACACGAAATTGACAAATCGGCCGCGATCCTGTATAATTTCTAACCACATTATACAGGAGGCGACGAGAGATGCTGTTTGCGTTTGTCGGCTGCGCGGGCGTTGGAAAGAACACGATCATTCGAGATTTGCTGGATGCCCACAGGGACGAATACGACCTGCTCCCCACCCTGACCACGCGCGCCATGCGCCCGGGCGAGAGCGAGGGCAACCCCTACTGCTTTGTATCGGAGGAGGAATTCAAGCGTCAGCTGGACGCGGGGCTGATCTACGAGCATCAGTTCATTCACAAAAGCTACTACGGCGGCAGCCGTCTGATTCTGGAAAAGAAGCTTCAGGAGGGCAAGGCACTTCTGAAGGACATCGACATTCTCGGCGCGAATAACCTGAAAACCATCCTGAAGGACACGCTTCCCGTGCGCTCCATCTTCCTGTATGTGGATTCGTTCGACGTGCTGCTTAACCGCCTGCGCGGCCGCGGCGATGCCGAAACCGATATTCAGCTGCGCGCGAAGCGCTTTGAAATGGAAATGGAGCTTTCCAAAACCAGTGATTACATGGTAAACAACCTTGACCGCGAGGCCACCGGCCGCAGCATCGACGCGCTGATTCGCGCCGAGCGCGCCGGAAAGGACTTTGCCCGCGCGGCCACCTGCGCGGAGCCGACGGAGGAAGCCGTGAATGAGGCCGTGCAGCGCCTTCGCGCGGGCGAGACGCTTGAGCCCGTGCTTCTGACCTTCAACGGCGCGGAGCTGCTCGTCACGGACGGCGCGGAGCGCTATCTGGCCGCCGAGCGCGAGGGCGTGTTTATTCAGAAGAAAATCATCGGCCTGCCGGATGAAACGTTGAGGCGCGTCTGACGAGGCGTCGGCAGGCGCGCAGGTATATGGAAGAATTACCGCTTCGTCCGGCAAAGCGGCGAGGCGGGTATGAGGATGCACCATGCTTGAAACGCTGCGTGAATGGGTCAATTTTGAAACGCCCACCGGCGACGAGGCGCGTTTGAACGCGTTCTCCCGCCATGTTGAGGCGGCCTTTGCGGCGGCGGGGGCGCACGTGAACCGCGTTCCCCTTGCGGGCGGCGACCTTCTCTCGGCACAGCTTGGAGAGGGACGCCGCCGTCTGCTTCTTCTGGGGCATATGGACACCGTGTTCCCCCTTGGGAAGGCCGAACGCTTCGACCGGGAAAACGGCCGTCTGTACGGCGCGGGCGTGGCGGACATGAAGGCGGGGCTGGTCATGCTGGCGCACCTGCTTCGCGCGCTTTCCACGGAGCTGCCCGCGGACTGGCAGGTTCTGGCCCTTGTGAACGCCGACGAGGAATCCGGCTCCCGCGCCAGCCGCCCGGTCATCGAGCGCTTGGCCGCGGGCGCGGAGGCGTGCCTGTGCTTCGAACCCTCCGCGCCCGGCGAATGCACAATCGAGCGCAAGGGCATCGTCTCCTTCCGCGTGGACGTGAAGGGAACCGCCGCGCACGCCAGCGGCGGGGATCCCGGGCGAAAAAGCGCCGTTCGTGCGCTGGCGGCGCTGACAAACCAGCTTTACGCGCTGGAGGCGGACGACCTCCGCGTGAACATCGGCGTGATTTCCGGCGGTGAACGCGCAAATGTCGTTGCCGCGCGCGCCAGCCTGACCGGAGAGGCGCGCGCGTTCTCGTCAGACGCGCTCGAAGCGTTCCTCCGGCAGGCGCGCGGTCTCGCGGAGCGGATGGACACGGTGCGCGCGTCGCTGACCGTTTTAAGCACCCGTCCGCCAATGCCGCGCGCCGCCGGCAGTGAAAGGCTGCTTGCCCTCGCGCAGACCTGCGCCGCGCGGGAGGGCTGCGCGCTTCGCGAACGCGCGCGCGGCGGCGGAAGCGACGGCTCCCTCGTAGCCGCGCTGGGCGTTCCGGTGCTGGACGGCATGGGTGCGGAGGGCGCGCGGACGCATACCCGCCGCGAATACGTCGTTGAAGCCACCCTGCTCCTCCGCTTTCGCCTCGCCCTCGAAACCGCGCGAGCCATCCTCCGCGCGCCGCGGGCAGGGAAGGACGGCTGACCCTCGCGGAGGGCGCGCGGACGCATACCCGCCGCGAATCCGTCGTTGAAGCTACCCTGTCCTTCGCTTTCACCTTGCCCTCGAAACCGCGCGAGTCATCCTCCGCGCGCCGCGGGCAGGGAAGGACGGCTGACCCTCGCGGAGGGCGCGCGAACGCATACCCGCCGCGAATCCGTCGTCGAAGCTACCCTGTCCCTTCGCTTTCGCCTTGCCCTTGAAACCGCGCGAGCCATCCTCCGCGCGCCGCGGGCAGGGAAGGACGGCTGACCCTCGCGGAGGGCGCGC
>CAVERI010000091.1:0-10316 GCA_963618055.1 bacterium
CTGCGCCGCGGGCGTTTTTCCTATTGACAGAAGCGCCCAACGGTGGTATTATATATCCTGCCGTTGCGAAATGCAATGAGAAATTTTATCGCGGGGTAGAGCAGTCCGGTAGCTCGTCGGGCTCATAACCCGGAGGTCGAGGGTTCAAATCCCTCCCCCGCAACCATCTGCCGGCGTAGCTCAGTTGGCCAGAGCATTCGGTTCATACCCGAAGTGTCATTGGTTCGAATCCGATCGCCGGTATTCCTAAAAACGCTGAAGAATGTTTCAGCGTTTTTTTTGCGCCCTCTCGCTGACGGAGACGCCTGCATATAAATAACCAAACGAGTCATTTCATGCATAAAAATTCACCTGCAATTCACCTTCTGTAAAAAACACGGAATCTCGTCCAAATCTCATTGACATTTCTGTCTCTTCCTGCTATACTATTTTTGCTAACTTCCATTTGTGAATTGGAGGGTTTACCCGTGAAGCAAGGGGCAACGACTGCGAAGGCGCTCGCCGCGGCAAAAAGGAATGGCCGCCGGAGGTGGTCTCGCGAGGATACCGAGCTGGGTCTGCTGGGTCTGCCGGCGCTGATCTGGTATGCGCTGTTCTGCTATCTGCCCATGTTCGGGTTGATGATCGCGTTTATTCAATATGAAATCTTCCCGCAGCAGAGCTTTCTTTATAATCTTCTGCACAGCGAGTTTGTCGGCTTTAAAAACTTCAGCTTCTTTATCAACAACAACGCCTTCACGATGCTTCTGCGCAACACGCTTCTATACAACATCGTGTTCATCATTCTGGGCATCGTCCTTCCGGTGACGCTGGCCATCATGATCAACGAGCTGTATTCCAAGCTCAAATCCAAGACGTATCAGACGCTCATGTTCTTTCCCCACTTCCTGTCGTGGGTCGTCGTGAGCTATTTCGTGTTCGCGTTTCTGAACACGGATTACGGTCTGCTCAACCGAATCGTGGCCGCCTTTGGCGGGCAGACCCACCGCTGGTATTCCGAGCCCGCGTACTGGCCCGCGTTCTTCGTAATCCTGAAGGTATGGAAGGGTACCGGCTACGGCATGGTCGTGTATCTGGCCAGCATCACCGGCATCGACGGTTCCTTGTACGAGGCCGCCATGCTGGACGGCGCGAGCAAGTGGCAGCAGGCAAAGCACATCACGCTGCCCATGCTGAAAACCGTGATCGTGATGATGTTCATCCTGTCCGTGGGCGGCATCTTCGCCTCGGACTTCGGCCTGTTCTATCAGGTGACGCAGGGCGTGCCCAATTCCCTGTATAAGGTTGCGTCCACGTTTGACACCTACGTATACGCGGCCCTGCAGGGCAACGCGCCCATCGGCAAGACGGCCGCCGCGTCCACCTTCCAGTCCGTGGCCTGCTGCATCACGATTCTGCTGGCGAACTTCATCGTTTCCAAAATCGATGAAGACAGCGCCGTGTTTTAAGGGAGGTACGAACGAACATGAAAGCCAAATCCTCCTTCCGCATCAACCGCATTCATCCCGTTACCAACGCGGCGTTCAACCTGCTGTTCGCGCTTTTGGCCGCCTGCGCCATCCTGCCGGTCGTGCTGGTGTTCATGATTTCGATTTCCTCGGAGGAATCCATCCGGCTGGTCGGCTATTCCTTCTTTCCGGCGCAGTTTTCCGGCAAGGCCTACCAGTTCCTGTGGAATGAGCGGCAGACGATCTTCGGCGCGTTCTTCACGTCCGTGTTCGTCACCAGCGTGGGCACGGTGCTGGGTCTGTCGGTAACCACCTCCATGGGCTACTCGCTTTCCCGGCCGTATTTCAAGCTCAAGGGCTTCTACACCACCGTCATCTTCATTCCCATGCTGTTTGGCGGCGGCATGGTGGCCAGCTATGTGGTAAACGCCAACATCCTCGGTCTGCGCAACAAGGTATGGGTGCTGATTCTCCCGCTGATGGTCAGCTCCTACAACATCGTCATCTGCAAGACCTTCTTTAAGACCTCGATTCCGGACAGCATCATCGAATCGGCCAAGATCGACGGCGCGACGCAGATGCGCACGTTCCTGAGCATCGTCATCCCGATTTCCAAGCCGCTGTTCGCCACCATCGCGCTGTTTCTGTCCTTCGGCTACTGGAACGACTGGTTCCTGTCGTCCCTGTACATTTCGGACAGCAAGCTCATTTCCCTGCAGGCGCTTTTAAACAACATCATGCGCTCGCTGGAATACATGGCCAACAACCCGTCCGCGGGCGTTTCGCTGCAGCAGTACAAGGCGCAGATGCCCAGCGAATCCGTTCGAATGGCCATTGCCATCGTGATCGTAATCCCGATCGCGTGCGCGTATCCGTTCTTCCAGAAGTACTTCATTTCTGGCTTGACGATCGGCGCGGTGAAGGGTTAACGAAAATAAAAAAAGGAGAGAATGAACGATGAAAAAGCTCTTGTCCCTGATTCTGGCACTGTGCTTGGCGCTGTGCATGGTCGGCTTCGTCTCCGCCGAGGAAGACGTGCCCACCATCAAGATCATTACCTTAGGCAATGGTCAGCCGGACAACTACGAAGCATGGATCACCAAGCTCAACGAGTACGTCGTTGAGAAGATCGGCGCGAAGCTGGAAGTCGAGTGCATCGGCTGGGGCGACTGGGGCTCCCGCCGCAGCGTCATCATCAACACCAACGAAGCGTATGACGTCATCTTCGGCGACAGCGGCAACCTGCGTCAGGACGTCGCCGTGGGCGCGTATCTGGACATCACCGACCTGCTGGCCGAGAACGCCCCCGGCCTGCTCGACCTGATTCCCGCCGGCTACTGGGACGCCTGCCGCGTGAACGGCCGCATCTACGGCGTGCCCACCTATAAGGATTCCTCCATCACCCAGTACTTCGTATGGGATGTGGAGGTTCTCAAGGAGCTCGGTCTGGAGGAGGAAGCCGCCGCGTGCCACACCATCGAGGACGCGACCCCCATCCTGCAGAAGATCAAGGAAGCCAAGGGCGAAGCCTCCTTCCCCGTAACCAAGGACGGCGTTTCCCAGATTCCCTTCATCTTTGACGCCTTCGGCGCCGGCCTTCGCGGCATCGGCGTGCGCTACAACGACAAGGACGCGCAGGTTGTGAAGATCTTCGAGGAAGAGGACATCATGGCGCAGCTCAAGGAGGTTCGCGGCTGGTACGAGAGCGGCATCATCAACGCCGACGCGCCCAACCTGGCGGAGGGCCCGACCTATAAGGCCTGCTTCCTCGCGCAGGGCTGGTCTCTGGCCGCCAAGACCGTCTGGGGTCCCAACATGGGCAAGGAGCTGGTCGCCTACACCTACGGCCCCACCATCCTGTCCAACGACTCCGTTCTGGGCTCTGTGAACTTCGTCTCCGTCAACTCCAAGCATCCGGACAAGGCGCTGGCCTACCTGAACCTGATCAACACCGATTCCAAGGTTCGCGACGCGTTCTACTATGGTCTGGAGGGCGAGAACTTCACCTACACCGAGAATGGCCGCGTGCATAAGAACACCGATAAGGGCTGGGGTCTGGCCGGCTACACGCAGGCGACCTTCTTCAACGTGACCCCCACCGACGACGTGGAATTCAACCAGTGGGACGAGGTGCACGAGCTCAACGACGCCGCGGAACCCTCCGTGCTGCTGGGCTTCGCCTTTGATTCCTCCAAGGTTGACGACCAGATCGCCAACTGCAAGACCATCTGGGATCGCTACCATCCCGAGCTGCTGACCGGCTCCGTGGATCCGGAGACCGCCGTCGCCGCCATGTACGCCGAAATGGAAGCCGAAGGCCTGAGCGACATCGTCGCCGAGGCGCAGGCGCAGATCGACGCGTTCTTGGGCAAGTAATCTCAAACCCGTAAACCCTCATTCGCCCGCGCCCCTTTTCGGAGCGCGGGCGTTTTCCTTTACGTGCGCGAAAATCCCGTAAATTTTTGTCCAGCCCAATAAATTTTTTTGATCTGTTGACATAAATCCGTTTCTGCCGTATAATAATGGTACGAGGGGTTTTCTCCCCGCAAAATATTGTTCGCTCCCTGATATGCGGCTTATAAATGGTCAGGATCACAAATATTGTTCGCTCCCCGATATGCGGCTTACAAATGTTCGGGATTCAAATGTTTGTAACGCCTTGCTCTGCGGCAGGGCGTTACTTTTACACAGGAGGTGTTCTCATGCAGGCACAGCTGTATTTTCTCTCGAATCAGTATTACGTGGATTTTCCAGATGATAAGCTGATGAAAAACAAAGAACTCGTCAGCGGCGTCCCGCATAATCGCCCATGTTTTTTCGCTTTTCTCGACCCAAATCGTCCCGAAATTTATTGGATTGTTCCGATTTCATCCAAATACGAAAAATACCGAAAGGTTGAGTAAGAAAAAATCAAGAAATATGGTCGTTGCAATACCATACGCTTCGGCACCGTCCTTGGCCGCGATACTGCATTCCTGATTCAAAATATGTGTCCTGCTACCGCCACATACTTAACGCCCTACATGGATAAAAACCATTGTCCCATTCGCATCGACAACCGTGTAGCTGCGGATGTCGAAAAGAATGCCCGCGACGTTCTGGCAATCGCCCGACGCGGTGCAAAAGTTATCTTCCCCGACGTGTTCAAGATTTATGCCGAACTTATTCGCCAGTTAGAAGAATGAGATTGCTCTTATCTTCAAATCGATCATCATATAGCGAGCAATCGCTATCCAAAAACCCTCACAGCGCCAAATCGCCGCGAGGGTTCGTTTTATTGATCGGAATTATCCGTTGAGGTTTTTGCTTTATAGGTCTCCACGATGAATCTGGGGCGGCGTTTGACCTCCATATAGATTTTGCCGACGTATTCGCCGATCATGCCCAGCGCCATCAGCTGCACGCCGCCGATGAGCCAGATGGAGAGCATGGTGCTCGTCCAGCCGGCGACGGCGTGTCCGGCGATATGGGAGATGAGGGTATACAGCGCGGCGAGGATGGCGGCGGCGGCGAACACGAAGCCCACGACCGTCACCATGCGAATGGGCTTGATGGAGAACGACGTGATGCCCTGCATGGCGAAGGCGAGCATTTTTTTCAGCGGATACTTGCTTTCGCCCGCCAGCCGTTCGCCGCGCTCGTAGTAGACCTTCGCGGTTTTGAAGCCCAGCGTGGGCACCATGCCGCGCAGGAACAGGTTGACCTCGGTGTATTTCAGAAGCTCGTTCAGCGCGCGGCGGGACAGCAGGCGGTAGTCGGCATGGTTGAACACCGTCTCCACGCCCATTTTCGCCATTCCCTTATAAAACGCCTCCGCGGTGAAGCGCTTGAAGAACGTATCCTTCTCGCGCTTGCTGCGCACGCCGTACACGATGTCCGCGCCCGCGTAGTATTCCTTCAGAAAGCCGCGCATGGCGTTTATGTCGTCCTGTAAATCGGCGTCGATGGAAATCAGCGCGTCGCATTTGTCCGCCGCTTCGGTCATGCCCGCCCACAGCGCGTTCTGATGCCCTGCGTTGTGCGCCAGCTTCAGACCCTCGAAGCGCTCGTTTTCGTCGCACAGCGCGTCGATCAGCTCCCACGTGCGGTCGCGGCTGCCGTCGTCCACCCATAAAACGCGGCTGTCCGGCGCGATTTCGCCCTCGGCAATCCGCGCGTCCAGAAACGCGCTCAGCCGCTTTGACGTTTCCGGCAGCACGGCCTCCTCATTATAGCAGGGCACGACCACGTACAGCCGCGCAGGTTTGTTGTTCATGCTGCGTCTCCTTTCGCTATTTCAGCACCACGCTGCCCTTGCCCAGCAGCGCCTCCAGTCCCTCCCGGTCGAAGTCCGCACCCACCCACAGGCTGCCGGGCGCGAGGAAGGTTTTCTGCTCGTCCGTAAAATAGAAGTACACGCGCATATCGCCCGGCGTGGTTTCGAGGATGAACGAAACCGCGTCCAGCTGCGCCCGCTCCATGCGAAGATACAGCTTCGCCGCGGGGCTCGCCTTCGCGGCGGGCGCGGGCTCCGGCATGGCCGCAAGCTCGCGGTCGGTGCGCATCGGCGCGACAGCGTCCAGAATCAGCTTGGGACGCTCCTCCTCCCGCGCCGACAGCCGGCCGGACAGAATCGCCACCATGCCAACCTCCAGCTGGCTCGAAAGCCGCTCGTACACCTTCGGGAAGGCCAGCACCTCGGTGGAGCCGTACAGATCCTCCAGCGTCAAAATCGCCATCATGCCGCCCGCCTTCGTGGCCTTGGCGCGCTTTTCGGTGATGATGCCGCCCATCCTTACGTGCATCTGATCGATGGACATATCCCCCTCCTGATGCTCCTCGGCGTAAGAGGCCAGATATTGCGAGCTGATGTCCAGCGCGGTCAGCTGCCGCTTATAGTCCTCCAGCGGATGCCCGGTCAGGTATACGCCGGTCATTTCCTTTTCCATGTTCAGGCGCACTCGCGCCGGGTAGTCCTCCATCCGCGGATAATCCGACGGCGCGGCCGGCTCGTCGTCGCCAAACAGCGACAGCTGTCCGTCCAGAATCGAATGCGCCTTCTTCTGCGCGCCATCCATCAGCTTCTCATAGACGCAGAGCTTCTGCGCGCGGTTCCCGGAAAGCGTGTCAAACGCGCCCGCCTTGATGAGCGATTCCACGGCTTTTTTGTTGATCTGCGTGGACGCGTTTCGGGTGATGAAGCCGGAAAGCTCGCGGTACGGCCCATTTCTTTCGCGCTCGGCAATCAGCGCCGCGACGGCGTTATGGCCGACGCTCTTCACCGCATTCAGGCCGAAGCGAATCGCCTTCTCCGCGCCGGAGAAATCCACGGAGAACTTTTCCTCCGAACGGTTCACGTCCGGCGGCAGCACGCGGATGCCCCTTCGGCGGCAGTATTCGATATAGTACGCCACCTTTTCGCTCACGCCCGCCACGGAGTTGATCAGCGCCGCCATAAACTCGGTGGGATAGTGCCGTTTGAGCCACGCCGTCTGCACGGCGACCACGCCGTAGGCCGCGGCGTGCGATTTGTTGAACGCGTAGGACGCGAAGGCGGTCATTTCGTCGAACAGCTTCTCGGCCGCTTCCTCGCTCACGCCCATGCGCACCGCGCCGGGCACGTCGATCGTGCCGTCGTCGTTCAGCTTGCCGTGGATGAAGTATTCCTTCTCCTTGGCCATCACGTCGTGCTTCTTCTTGGCCATCGCGCGGCGCACGAGGTCGCTTCGACCCATGGAGTACCCGGCCAGATCGCGCACAATCTGCATGACCTGCTCCTGATACACCATGCAGCCGTAGGTAACGTTCAGAATCGGCTCCAGCTTGGGCGTAAGGTATTTGACCGACGCGGGGTTCTGCTTGCCCTGAATGAAGCGCGGAATCGACTCCATCGGCCCGGGGCGATACAGCGAAATGGCGGCCACGATGTCCTCAAAGTTCTGCGGCTTCATGTTCATGAGGAAGTTTGTCATGCCGCCGGATTCCAGCTGGAACACGCCCACGGTGTCGCCCGACGAAATCATCTGGTACACGCTCTCGTCGTCCATGGGAATGTCGGTGCTCTGCATGTCCGGCCCGCCGCCGGCCTTGATCAGCGCAAGCGAGTCGCCCACGACGTTCAGCGTGCGCAGACCCAGAAAGTCCATCTTCAGAAGCCCCAGCGCCTCCAGCGTCGTCATGGGGAACTGCGTGGTGACCACGTCGTCGTTCGTCTGAAGCGGCACGTATTCGCTCACGGGCTTGGCGGTGATCAGCACGCCCGCCGCGTGCGTGGACGCGTGGCGCGGCATGCCCTCCAGCTTGCGCGCCGTGTCGATGAGACTGCGCACCGGCTCGTCCGCGTCATAGGCCGCCTTCAGCTCGGGGTTGAGCTTCAGCGCCTTGTCCAGCGTCATGTTGAGCTCCATCGGCACCATCTTCGCCACCGCGTCCGTCTGCGCGTAGCTCAAGCCCATCACGCGCCCCACGTCGCGCAAAACCTGCCGCGCGGCCATCGTGCCGAAGGTGATGATCTGCGATACGTGGTCGTGCCCATACTTGCGGCCGACGTATTCGATGACCTCCGGGCGGCGCTCGTAGTCGAAGTCAATATCCAGATCGGGCATGCTCACGCGCTCCGGGTTCAAAAAGCGCTCGAACAGCAGCTGATATTTCAGCGGGTCGATCAGGGTAATATCCAGCGTATACGCCACGATGGAGCCCGCGCCGCTGCCGCGCCCGGGCCCCACAAGAATGCCGTGGGAGCGGGCGTAGTGGATGAAATCCCACACGATGAGGAAGTAGTCCACATAGCCCATCTTCTCGATGACGCTCAGCTCGTATTCCAGCCGCTCGCGCGCGTCGGCGCGATCCTCGCCGTACTTGCGCGCAAGCCCCTCGCCGCACAGGCGGCGAAGCATCCCGCTCGCCGTTTCGCCCTCCGGCAGCGGATAGCTGGGCAGGTGTTTGGTTTTGAAATCGAACTCCACATGGCAGCGCATGGCGATTTCGTGCGTGCGGTCAAGCGCGTCCTGAAATTCCGGGAACGCGCGCAGCATCTCCTCCTCGCTCTTGATGTACATCTGATCGGTGTTCATGCGCATGCGGTTCTCGTCCGAAAGCGTCTTGCCGGTCTGTATGCACATCAGAATTTCCTGCGCCCGGCTGTCCTCCTGCGTGAGGTAGTGGCAGTCGTTGGTGCACACGAGGGGAATGTCCAGCTCGTTCGAAAGCCGAATCAGCCCCGGCAGCACCTGCTTCTGCTCCGCGAGGCCGTGATCCTGAAGCTCGATATAGAAATGATCCTTCCCAAATATATCCAGATACATGCGCGCCCGCTCCGCCGCCAGCGCCGGCCGCCCCTCAAGCAGCGCCTTCGGAATGTCGCCGGACAGGCACGCCGACAGCGCGATCAGCCCGCCGGAATACCGGCGCAGCGCGTCGTAATCCACGCGTGGCTTATAATAAAAGCCGCGCGTGAAGCCCTCGCTCACCAGCTTGATCAGGTTCTGGTAGCCCTGCTGCGTTTCGCACAGGAGAATCAGGTGGCTGTAATCGCGCGCGGCGCTGGACTTATCCTCCATGCTCGGGCAGACGTACACCTCGCAGCCGATCACCGGGTGAATGCCGCGCTTGAGCGCCTGCTGATAAAAATCCACCACGCCGTACATCACGCCGTGGTCGGTAATGGCGCACGCGTCCATGCCCAGCGCCTGCACGCGGTCGAGCAGGTCGCCGATGCGGTTCGCGCCGTCCAGCAGGCTGTATTCGGTGTGCATGTGAAGATGTGCAAACATGACCGCCCGTCCTTCCCGCATGCCGCCGCCCCCGCGCCGCCATGCCCCAGCTTGTTTAAACCCATTATACCACAGACCGCCCTTTCAGGAAAGCCTTTCCATGAAAAGCGCCGCGGAAGACAGCTTCATCCGTCGCGCCGGGCAGGAAAAACCGACCCGCCGAAGCTCGAACGGGTCGGTTGAGAGGCGCCTCTGCCCAACACAAAAGCAAAATTCGCGTCCGGACGCTGATTCGATGGACGGAAGGCTATACTTCCATCCTATCGGCATACTCCTTCAGTACGCGGTCGATTTCTTCTTCGTTTTCATCAAACACATCGTCGCACTGCTCCAGTATGGCTTCCGCTTTCTCGTCCGATTCCTTCTCACACAGCACAAGGTATGCCTGATAGGCGCTTCGCAGATTTTCTTGCAGCCTTTCGGACAGAACGGTTTCCAAGGCCGCCATTTCCTTCCGCAAATCGCCCGTGTTCCCGACGTTGAGGAAATACTGATCGTGCCCGCCGTTGTTGACCTCGCTTTGATAGGTCATCAGCTCCTGATAGGGCGATTCCGCGCGTTCTTCCTCCCACAGCGCCCACATTTTATTTTCTTTCTTCTGTTCGTCGGACAGCTCAGCTTTTTTCTTCCCGAAAAAACGCAACAGGCTCATACGATCAACCTCCCTGCAGTTTCGTTCCGCTCCATCTTACCACAGGCCGCTGGAAAACGCAACCGGCTTCATCCGTTGCGCCGGGCAGGAAAAACCGACCCGCCGAAGCTTGAACAGGCCGGTTGAGGGGGTGCGGGGGAGCGACCAATGTCAGGAAGATAAGAGAGGAAGAGAAAAATGAGCGAAGGGGGCATCAGGCAGATAGCTTGGAGCTCCAAGCATAAGTCAGGAAAAAGGCATAGGAAAGAGACAAACGAAAAAGCCTGTCAAGCAGGGCGCCATCATTTACCAAGGTGCCATCATTTACTTTCCAAACAAAACCCAAGTAAGGAAGTCGGGATTCAAGGCGGCCTTGAAGAGCCCGTTCAAAATTTTCTGTAAAGCGAGGAAGCGAGCAGTGATATAATAAGTGATATAATACAAGAACACAGGAGGCAGAGTATGGGAAGGAAACGAAACAAC
>CAVERI010000092.1:0-10266 GCA_963618055.1 bacterium
GGCGTGGATGGAATGGTCTCGCTCGCGGCGTTCGAGGCCGAGGGAATGTTTACATACTTCAAAAACCGTTCAATCAGCGTCATACGTCAATCCTCCCCGTGTGTTCCGCGTCCTCCCGAAGCGGCGGCTGCCGATGGAAGGGCGATTGAATTTCGTGCGTGCCGCCCGCGGCCAAGGCCGTCATCACGTCCAGCACGTGCAGCGTCTGAAGATATCCGGCGCGCGGCGCGCGATGGTTTCGAATCGCGTCGCACATGTCCCACAGCCCCAGCCCGCGGCTGTTGCTGGAGAAACCGAACGAAAGCGGAAGCTCCTCCTCCGCGCCATCCTTCCGGAAAATGCGAATCGGCCCGCCGAAGGTGTTCGGGTCGGGCGCGAAGAGCGTGCCCTCGCTGCCGTAGATTTCCATGCCGGAGGAATGCGGATACCACGCGTCGAACGTGGCGAACATCCGCGCCGCCGCGCCGCTTTCAAAGCGCATCAGGCCGTCCACATAGGTGTTCACGTCCACCTGAATCGTCTCGCCGAAGTGCTCCTTCGCCGTGATCGTGCGCGTCGGGAACGACGCCTTCGCCATCGAAGCCGTCTCCGTCACGCGCCCCATCAGGTTGACCAGCGCCGTGATGTAATACGGCCCCATGTCCATCATCGGGCCGCCGCCGAATTTGTAGAAAAATTCAGGGTCGGGATGCCACGACTCCGGGCCGTGCCCGATCATGTGCGCCGACGCGCCCACTACGGTGCCGATCGCGCCCTCGTCGATCAGCCTTCGCGCCGTCTGGAAGCCCGCGCCTAAAAACGTGTCCGGCGCGCCGCCCAGATACAGCCCGTTTTTCTCCGCGAGCGCCACGAGCCGCCGCCCCAGCTCCGCCGTGGCCGCCAGCGGCTTCTCGGAATATACGTGCTTGCCCGCCGCCAGCGCGGCGCGCGAGACCTCAAAATGCTCCGCCGGGCGGGTGAGGTTCAGGATGACCTCCACCCGCGGGTCGCGGAACGCGTCCTCCATCGTCTCATAAATCACCAGCGACGGATACTTCTCCTTCGCCGCCTCGGCGCGCGCGCGAATCAGATCGCACACGCCCACCAATTCAATCTCCGGATAGCGCGTGAAAATGTTTTCCAGATAAATGCCGCTGATGCAGCCCACGCCGATCATTGCAGCCCTCGTCCGCATAGCCCTTCCTCCCCGCCGGAAACGCACGATTTTCCGGCCACATTATCGTTCAAATTTTAAGCGCCGTCACCCTTCCGCGCGCTTCGCCGCGATTCGGCATTCCTTGTCCCAGAACGCAATGGCATACGTCCAGATTTCCTTCACGCGATAGCGGCGCAGAATGGCGGTGTAATCCCTTTCCTCAATCTGCTTCATGCCCGCCTCGCACGCCGCGTCCAGCTTGTCCTCGTCCTTTACGTCCTTGACCTCCACCACGAAGCCAATCTTCCTGTCCTTCCGCTCCACGATCACGTCGCTTCGCCCCTTGCCGGTCTCGATGTTCGAGGATACCCGCCAGCTCGCGCACGTGCTCAAAAGCGCCAGAAGGAAGCCGTGATAGAACGATTCGCGCGCGTCGTAGAAGCTCACCGTGTCCAGAAGCTGCTCGTCAAGAATTTCCTTGATCGTATCCGTATCGCCCGTCTCAAACGCGGCGTACAGGTTCGTCAGCTTGTCCGTCTCCGCTTCCGCCTTGCGGTTGAACCACGAAAGCACCTGCTGCATGTAGATTTGACGTACCTCGCGGTTCGGAATTCGAAGCTCGTATCGATTGCCGTCCGGATAATCCGCCGCCGTCAGGTAGCCGGTCATGTACAGAAGGCTCCAGATATTTTCGATGCTCGCGTCGATTTCGCTGTGCGTCAGCTGCTCGTTCAGCGCCTTGGTAATCGTCTCGCCCGCTATCAGCCGCTCAATTTCCATTTGCGTCGTGGCGTTGGTTCCCCTCTCGATGAGCCTGCGAACCATGTCGTTCCCGCTCGTGTTCATCCAGTACGCTTTCGGCTCAGCTCTGGGATTGTTGCGAAGCGCGTAGACGTAGCTAATCACATCCCACGGGCAATACACGTCCTGCTCGCCGAAGCGATAGCCATCGTACCATTCGCGCGCTTCCTGCCAGTGCGCTTCCTGCCCATAATCCGAAAGCATTTTGCCGACCTCTTCATCCGTGAAGCCGAAGTATTCGTCAAAGCTCAGGTCAGAAATCGAATGCACCATCAGGTTGTTAAGGCCGGTGAAAATGCTCTCCTTCGACACGCGCAGACAGCCGGTGAGCACCGCAAAAAACAGGCTGCTATTTGTCTTGAGCGCCGCCTGAAACATCGCTCGAATCAGGTCGATCATTTCCAAGTAATAGCCGTGATAATACGCCTTGTCCAGCGGCACGTCGTATTCGTCAATCAGCAGGATGGGCTTCTGGCCGTAGTGCTTTTCCAGCAGCTGGCACAGCATTTTCAGGCTGCCGCGGATGTCGTCTTCTGTATATTGCTCGCTGAGCATTCGATTCATGAAGGCCTTTTCGTTTGCCGCCAGCTGATCGTCTTCCGCCAAGAAGCGAAGACGCGTCGCTTCCGCCACAAGAATTCGGCAAAGCGCGCGATACGCCGAGTCAAACGCCAGCCCATCCACATCCTTGAGAGACACGAACACAACAGGAAACCTTCCCATGTATTTCTCGCAGAGCGCCTTGTCCTCGGAGACCTTCAGCCCGCCGAAGATGCTCTTGTCCGTGCCAATCTCAAAAAAGCACTTCAGCATGCTCATGTTGAGCGTTTTCCCGAACCGGCGCGGGCGGGTGAACAGGTTCACCTCGCCCCAGTTGGCGAGCAAATCCACAATCAGACCCGTCTTGTCCACGTAATAGAAATCCTCGCGGCGCAGCTTTTCAAAGCTGTCAATTCCCACCGGCAGCTTCTTTGTGAGCATCCGTTCATCCCTCCCCGCGCTGGCAAATCTTCTTTTACTCCGTCTTCAGTATATCATGTTTTGGGAAGCGCGGCAAGGTGCGTTTTCCGTTTTTCTCATCCGTTCACGATTCCGTAGAAGTGGTGGATGTTCAGATCCTCCGGCATATCGAGGCCGTGGCTTCCGCAGCCGCCGTCGATTTCGTGGCAGCCGTGATCCATGGCAAAGCCGAGCAGGGTTCGATGGCTGCGCCACTGCCGCTGAATCTGCTTCGCGAACGCGTCGAAGGCCTGAACGTTCTGCCGCAGCGCTTCCAGCGAGGCTTCGCTCTCCGGGCCGGTTTTGTGCATGGTGGAATCGTAGTTGCCGTTATAAACGCACAAAAGATCGTATGCGTCCTCCTGAATCAGCTCCGCTGCCTTCGCGTTGATTTCCTCAATCGTATCGAACGCGAAATAGTCCATATCGCGCTCGCGGAAGATATGCATCATGCTGCACTGCGTGTCGCCCACGATGCAGCACTTCTTCCCTGCGCGAAGCACGGCGTCGAACAGCGTATCGATCTTCAGAACCGGCTTCTCATAGCGGCGAATGCCGTGCGTTTCGGGATACGCGCCGGAATACATCGTGGCGAAGCAAACCGGCGTGACCGACGGCATGACGGTCTTCAGCGGCAGACCAAGCTGCGTGTGACGCGCAACGCCCGCGAACATCGGCGTGTATTTCTGGTACACCCAATGGGCAACCGCGTCGGGATTGTACATGAACACGCGGTCAACATGCCCCTCCGGCGCGTGGTTCGCGAGGAACTCCGCAAGAAACGGATTCGCTTCCTCCGCGCAGCGCGGCGGTTCGATATTCAGCGCGCCCGCCAGCGCCGCGGCAATGCCGGTCAGCGAAAAGGCATTGTATGTATCCATCGATTTTCTTCCCTTTCAGTCCTTCGGACGGCTGCCGCCCAGCCGCTCCGGATGATTGATCATGCTGTCCGCCTCGGTGATCTCGCGAATCACGCGGCAGGGATTTCCGGCGGCGAACGTGCGCGGCGGGATGGAGCGGGTCACGACGCTGCCCGCGCCGATGACGCAGCCGTCCCCGATCGTAACTCCCGGACACACCACGACGTTCGCGCCCATCCACACGTCGTTTCCAATGGCCACGGGCTTCGCGTAGCACAGGTGCCGCTCCTCGCCGTCGGCGGCAATCATGGCGCGACGCTCCTCGGCAATCATCGGGTGAACTGGCGTTACGATGGTCACGTTCGGGCCAAAATTGCAGTCGTCGCCGATGGTAACCTCCGCGTCGTCCTGAATGGTAAGATTGAAATTCGCAAAGAAGCGCTTGCCAATCTTCGTATGCACGCCATAATGCAGCCACACGGGCCCCTGAATCGTCATGCCCTCGCCCATCTCGCCCAGCATCTGCTTGAGCAGCGCCGCGCGCGTTTCGGTTTCGTGTTCATAGGTTTTGTTGTAGTCCAGATTCAGGTTGTGCGTGCGCAGCTTCATGCGCTTCAGCTCCGGGTCGGCCGGGCAAAACAAAAGTCCTTCGCGAATTCGTTCTTCTTCTCTCATGGGTCTTCTCTCCTTTGCCGTCAATTCTCCGCCCTCTATTATAAACCGCCCTTCGCAAAGATTGCAAGCCTTTCGCGCCCGCAAGCCACAAAATCGCGCGGATTCGCACTTGAGAATGACGGCTGTTTGTGATACAATATTTGAAAATATTTCTTTGGAGGAAACTGTCCCTTGAAATGTCCCAGATGCGGTTCAACGCTGAGGCCGTCCATGGACGAGTGCCCGCGCTGCGGCCTGCCGCTGATTTCCACCGACAAGGCGCAGATGGATCAGCCCCTTCCCGTGCGCACGCTGATTGTGCGCACGCTTGCGGTGCTGCTCGGCATTCTGATTACGGCGGCGCTGTTTACCTTCGCCGGCGTGCGCATTTACTACTGGCGCGACGCCAAGCGTCTTGAGCGCGACTACGTGAACCATACCATCGAGCTGATCACGCTGGACAACGGCATGCAGGGTCATGCCATCTCGTTCTTCGGCAAGGATGGCGACAGCATATATATTGAAGAGCTTGGCAAGAGCTACCAGTACATCGGCGGCGTGGCGCGCGTGGAGTTCGCCGATTACATCTGGTTCGATTCCGACCCGGAGGACATCGAGAGCGCGGAGCTGACGATTTCGCCGGTGCACATCAGCGCCACCGGCCGGAAAACGCGCCTGCCCGCGTTCACGCTCAGCGTGCCCGTGCCAGAGGCGCCGGTTACGATCACCAGCCCCACCACCGACCATGTAAACGTGATTACCTCGCTGGCCACAATCAACATGAACGTCGTGTACGGCAGTCAGGTAATCATCAACGGCGAAGACGTAACCAGCAAGGTCGACCGAAGCGGCGCGCTCTCGCTGAACGTGAACGTGTATCCGATCGGCGACAACAACATTTCCATCATCGTGCGCACCGACCATCATAAGGAAGCGCGCCGCGATCTCGTCTTCTTCCGCGACGAAATGGAGATCAATCTGGAGCTTGCCACCTCGGTCGGCTACACCAGCACGCTGAACTACATGACCATCGTGGGCAAGACCGACCCCGGCGCGTGGATTGACGTGGACAGCAACTACGACCCCTCCAGTCTGGTGATCGACCAAGAAACGGGCGAATTCTCGTTCAAGGCGAAATTCTCCAGCTATGGCGACAACATCGTGTCCTTCCGCGCCTCTATGGAGGGCAAGCGCGACTCGACGATTTCCTTCTACGTGAACTACCTGCCCGCCAAGGCGGAATACTCGCGCAACGCATGGGCCATGGACTACAAGCAGCTGCGCGTGATCTATGAGCAGTGGCGCGGCCGCGTGTTCCTGTGCAAGGGCAAGATTGTGGACGTATACTACGAGGGCGAAACGCAGTTCGCCGTCATGGACGTGGGCACGGAGGAGCAGCAGCTGATCATCCTTGAAAACCAGTCCGACATCGGCTCGTTCAACATCGGCGGGAAGTACTCCGTATACGCCGACGTAGCCGGACGACTGTTCTACAAGGACGGCTATAACCCCTACCTGATCGGCCGCTATGCTACCGAAACCACGGACAACTAAGCCCGCCTTCAAACAAAACCGCACCGGAGAATCACGCGTTCGATTCTCCGGTGCATTTTGTTTCTTATGAAAGCCCGTCCTCCGGCTTCACCTCGCGGCACACAATCACCAGCCGCCCGCGCTCGATGCCGGAATGACAGGTGACGAGGGTAAGCAGCCGGTCGCCATACGCCACCTGCACAGACAGCTCCAGTATGGAGCGCTCCTTCACCTCTCGAACATAGCGATTGAAGTCGTTTTCGTCGGCAAAATCAATTTGGTCATAGGCATAAAAGCTCTCCTCCGCCGCGTCTACGCTCGTGTGAAACACGGCGAAGGGCACATAATCCACGGTTTCATAGCGCTCCGCCAGCTGAAAAATGGGATATTGCCTGATGTGCTCCATTTTCTCGAAGCGCTTCAGTGTGCCGAAGCGGGAGCCGTCGCGCATGTTATGACCATACAAAATCAGGTTCGCGCTGCGCGGCCACAGGGAATTGCGGCAGTCCATATAAATCATGCCGGCCGCGTCTTCCGACCGGTCGAACCGATGCGTCATATAGTAGCGATTGTCGGTCGTCTGACACACATACAGCGTCCGATCCTCGTCAAAGTGCAAAAGCCCCACCGCATCCTCGTTCTGCCGCATCAGCTCGCGGATTTCCGCCTGAATTTCGGGCGGCTCCGCGTCGTCCGCCTTTTCTTCGGGAGTCACGGCAGCCGCAGCCGCAAGCGACCTGTGCGCCTCCGCGGCCGCGCGCTCCTCCTCCCGAATCCGTCGGGCGGCCAGCATCCGGCCGGCAATCATCGCCGCCAAAACAACAAAAACGAGAATCAGCGCACCCTCCGCAAGGGCGAAAAACCTTCGCTTTCCACGCCCCGCGCGCCTTCGCATACGCTCACTCCCGCATCGCATTCAATCGTATATAGAAACGCACGTGCGCCCCGTTTCTTACATCCATCTTCAAAACTTAACAAAGAAAAACGGCACATCCGAAGCCTTCCCCCGAACATGCCGCCCATTTCACTCCACCATAATCGCGATTGCGGAATAATCTCGCCGTCGCCAGCCGTTTTCTGTTTTTGAAGACTCCGAGAGCGCTCGCGGGAGGCGCCTCCGCGTTACGCGGTCTTCTCGTCCTGCCGCGAATAGAGCTTGTACAGGTCGTAATACACGCCCTTCTTCGCCATCAGCTCGCTGTGCGAGCCGCTTTCGACGATGCCCTGCTCCGTAAGCACCAGAATGGTGTCGGCGTTGTGAATCGTCGTAAGCCTGTGCGCGATGGTGAACGTCGTGCGTCCCTTCATCAGGCGGTCGAGCGAATGCTGCACCAGAAGCTCGCTCTCGTTGTCCAGCGCGCTGGTCGCCTCGTCGAAGATGACGATGGGCGGGTTTTTGATGAACACGCGCGCAATGGATATGCGCTGCTTCTGCCCGCCGGACAGCTTCACGCCGCGCTCGCCCACATAGGTATCGTAGCCCTCGGGCAGAGACAGGATGAACTCGTGCGCGCCGGCCAGCTTCGCCGCCTCGATGATTTCCTCGCGCGTCGCACCGGGCTTGCCGTATTCGATGTTGTCGTACACTGAGCCGGAGAACAGATACACGTCCTGCTGCACCATGCCGATCTGGTTGCGCAGCGAATGCAGCTTGAGCTTGCGCACATCCACGCCGTCGATCTTCACGCTGCCGCCCGTCACCTCGTAAAAGCGCGGAATCAGGTTGCACATCGTGGTCTTTCCGCCGCCGGACGGGCCGACCAGCGCCACCGATTCGCCGGGCTTCACCGTAAGGTTGATGTGCGCCAGCACGTTGTCCAGATTGTCCGCGTAGGTGAACGTCACATCGTCAAACGTCACCTCGCCCTTCACGTCCGTAAGCTCAACCGCGTCCGGCGCGTCCACGATGGTCACCGGCTCGTCCATAACCTCCACAAAGCGCTCAAGGCCAGTCATGCCGCGCTGGAAGGACTCGGAGAATTCCACAATTCGGCGAATGGAGGCCAGCAGCGTGGTGACGTACAAAAGGAACGCCACAAGGTCGGACGCCGTGAGTCTCGTTGCGGGATTGTCGCTGATCAAAAACAGCGCGCCCACCATCACCACGGCGATATACATGATGCCGTCAAAGAACCGCGTTACCGAATGGAAGCCCGCCATGTTGGTATACATGCGGTGTTTGATTTTGAGGAAGCTCTGGTTGCCGTTTGCGAACTTCCTTTCCTCCACGTTCTCGTTGGCGAACGACTTCACCACGCGGATGCCGCCCAGCGTGTCCTCCACCTGCGCGTTTAATTCGCCCAGCTGGTGACGGGAATCCTTGAACGACTCGCGCATCTTCTGCGAGAAGTGGCGGGAGAAGAACACCATCAGCGGCAGCATCACGAACACAATCAGCGTAAGAAGCAGGTTCATCCGCGCCAGAATCACGAACGACACCGTGATCTTGATAATCGCGATAAAAATTTCCTCCGGAAAATGGTGCGCAAACTCCGTCACGTCGTTCAGGTCGGTCGTGATGCGGCTCATCAGCTGGCCGATCTTGGTGTTGTCGTAGTAGGAGTTTTGCAGCATCTGCAAATGGGAGAACATATCCCGGCGCATGTCGGTTTCGATCTGCGCGCCCATGCTGTGTCCCACGGACTGCATGTAATAGTTGGCCGCCGTGTCGATTACGCGCAGAAGCACGTACACGCCGCACATCGTCAGAATCAGCTTCACCGTGAGCGTGGAAATGTCCGTCGTCGCGCGCTGGGTGATTTCGCGCACGATCATCGGCAGCACCAGCTCGCACAGCGTGGTCATCGACGCGCAGAACAGGTCGAACAGCATAACCCCCATGTGCGGCTTAAAATACGGCGCGAACTTTCGCGCAAGATACAGGTTTCGGTTTTTCGAACGCTTCATACGTTTCCTCCCATCTCCCGCTCCGCCTCGGGCGTTTGCGCCTTATGCTGAATGGCCTTCCACTTTGGCGGGCCGGACAGCATGCTCGCCCAGTTTGCCAGCATCCACAGCGCCATAAACAGCGGATACAGCACAATCGCCCACGCCATCGGCTTCAGCCGCTTTCGTTCCAGCAGGCAAACCAGAATCGCGAACGCCTGCATGGCGAAAACCGAAATCAGGCTCGAGCCCGCCGCAAGCAGAAGCATCGGAAGCACGTATTCCGGCGTCTGCGCCATGTACACGATCATCGAAACGACGGACATCAGAAGCGGCAGAAGCCCCAGCACCATGAAATACACGCTGCCAAACACCAGCGCCATATCCACGCACGGGAACGAATGCTTTTTCAAAAGCGGTCTGAAATAATACCTCTTGCACTGATACGCGCCGCTGAACCAGCGCATGCGCTGCACCAGCGCGTCGCGCAAACGCTCCGGCTGCTCGTCGTAGGTAATGGCGTCATCCATCCAGTACACGCGCTCGCCGCGAAGCGCGCACTGCGCCGTGTACTCCAAATCCTCCGTGAGCGAATGAATGTCATAGCCCGTCTCGCGCAGAAGCGAAGCCGACACCATGAAGCCGGTTCCGTTCAGCGCCGCGGACGTGCCAAGCGCGCGCCGGGCGTGGTTGTACAGCCTGTCCATGAACCAATAGAAGATGCTGGACGCGCCCGAAACCCAGTTCGCGTGCGGGTTTTTGCTGTCGCGATAGCCCTGCGCAATGCGCGCGCCCGCGTTCAGCGCGTCGTTCACCGCCTGAAAGAAATTCGGGTCGGCGATATTGTCCGCGTCAAACACGCAGAAGGCGTCGAACGCGTCCTCCGCGAGCAGCTGACGGAACGCGCTTTCCAGCGCCTCGCCCTTCGAATGCACATCCCTGTCCACGTGCAGGATGCGCGCGCCCGCGCGCCGGGCCGCGCCCTCGGTATCGTCGGTACAGTTGTTCGGCACCACGATCACGGCGGACAGCTCCTTCGGATAGCGCTGGCTGGCAAGGCTGTGCACCAGCTGAGCGATTACGCCTTCCTCGTTGCGCGCCGCGACGAGCGCGGCAATGCGCTGGCGCGGCTGCGTCTTCGGAAACTGATTTTTTCTCTTTTTCAGACCAAAAACGGCGATCACCGCGTAAAACAGGCCGTATACGCCCAGCAAAAGCCCCATGATCGTTGATAACGCATCCAGTACAGGCACACAATCACCTCCCTTTGATTATACTCCCTCCGCGCGGAATCCGCAATGTCGCGCCTTCAAACTCAACCTGCGCTTAATGATCGGGCGGGCGCGGGACTTGAAATGCCCTTCAAAAACGACTATAATAGAAGAAAACAAAGGAGCC
>CAVERI010000093.1:0-10250 GCA_963618055.1 bacterium
ACCGCGCGAAAGCAGCGCGCCCATGCTGCCGTCAAACAGAAGAATTTCGCTTTGAATGGCTTCTGAAAATCGTTTCATGGACAGTTCCCTCCCTGCTGCGCGAAATTATAACACAAAGTCACCGGAAGGGCAATCGGAATTTACGGTGGCGTGTTGCAATGGAGCGGAAAATGTGCTAAAATCTCATCTGCTATACTTGAAATAGGTGTGTCAGGAGGAACCCTTCATGAGCTCTACGTTTGAGAAACTTACTTCCAACAAAGTGAAGCTGAACTTTGTGGTCAGCGCCGAGGACTTCGACAAGGCGCTTGCTGCCGCTTACTCCAAGAACGTGAAGCGCTTCAACATCCCCGGCTTCCGCCGCGGCAAAGCGCCCCGTCACGTGATCGAAATGCACTATGGCCCGTCCGTGTTCTTTGAGGACGCGTTTGACGAGATCTTCCCCGTGGTCTACTCCGAGGCCATCAAGGAACATGCTGTCGAGCCCGTGGATCGTCCCGAGCTGGACGTGACCCAGATTGAAAAGGGCAAGGATCTGCTTTTCTCCGTCGAGGTGTTCGTGCGTCCCGACGTCGTGCTGGGCGACTACAAGAGCCTTGAGGCCAAGAAGGTTGTAGATGAAGTGACCGACGACGACGTGTCCGCCGAAATCGAGCGCGCCCGCGACCGCAACAGCCGCTTCGTCGAGGTGACCGACCGCCCCGCCAAGCTGGACGATCAGGTGAACATCGACTACGCCGGCTTTGACGGCGACCACCAGTTTGAAGGCGGCACCGCGAAGGGTCAGGAGCTCGTGCTGGGCAGCGGCCAGTTCATTCCCGGCTTTGAGGATCAGCTCGTCGGCGCAACCGTCGGGCAGGATGTGGACGTGAACGTCACCTTCCCTGAGGAGTATCACGAGAAGTCCCTCGCGGGCAAGCCCGTGGTGTTCCACGTGCACGTGAACAGCATTCGCGAGAAGGAAGTGCCGGAGCTGGACGACGAATTCGCCAAGGATATGGGCTTTGACACGCTGGACGAGTACAAGGCCGACGTGAAGGCCAACCTGATCAAGCGCAACGAGGAGCGCGCCGAGACCGCCTTTGAAAACGAAGTGGTGGAGAAGGCCGTGGCAGCCTGCGAGATGGACATTCCCAACGGCATGGTTGAGGAAGCCATCGACAACATGCTGCGCGACATGGAAATGCGCCTGATGTATCAGGGCATGAAGCTGGACGATTACTTCAAGTACACCGGCCAGACCCGTGAGCAGGTGCGCGAGATGTATCGCGAGCAGGCCGCCGAGCGCGTGAAGACCCAGCTGGCGCTGGAAGCCATTCGCGACGCGGAGAAGATCGAGGCCACCGAGGAGGAGATCGACGCCGAAATCGCCAAGCTGGCCGACAGCCGCAAGAAGTCCCTTGAGGATATGAAGAAGCAGCTGACCGACGGCGACAAGGAATACTTCAAACAGGCCGCGACGATGAACAAGGTCGTCGAATTCCTGAAGAGCTGCGCGCACGAATAAATAAGGAAGCGTTCATAGGAGAGCGGCACGGGCATATGCTCTTCAAGTATAGCCCGCGCCGCTTTCGGATATATTGAAACGGGAGGTGCATCCGATGTATCTGGTGCCGACAGTGATTGAAAAAAACGAAATGGGCGAACGCGCGTATGACATTTACTCGCGCCTTTTGAAGGATCGCATCATTTTCCTCAGCGGGCCCATCGACGACGGTATGGCCAATACCATCGTCGCGCAGATGCTGTTTCTTGAGATGGAAAATCCGGATCAGGACATTATGCTGTATATCAACAGCCCCGGCGGAGCGATTACCGCGGGCATGGCGATTTACGACACCATGCGCTATCTGAAGTGCGAGGTGTCCACGCTGTGCATCGGCATGGCGGCGTCCATGGCGGCGTTTCTGCTGGCCGCGGGCGCGAAGGGCAAGCGCAAGGCGCTGCCCAACGCCGAGGTGATGATTCATCAGCCGCTGGGCGGAACCGAGGGGCAGGCGACGGACATCCTCATTCACGCCGACCATATGCGCTTCATTAAAAAGCGCATGACCGAGGAGCTGGCCCGCAACACCGGCAAGTCCTTCGACGCCGTGGCCGCCGATACCGAGCGCGACCACTTCATGACCGCCGAGGAGGCCCGCGAATACGGCATCATCGACGAAATCATTCTTCCCAGGAGATAATTATGCCGAATAAAGAAGATTATGACAAGCGCGTCCGCTGTTCGTTCTGCGGAAAAACGCGCGACGAGGTTCGCCGGATGGTCGCCGGCCCCGGCGTGTTTATCTGCGACGAGTGCGTGCTTCTGTGTCAGGAGATCGTGGCAGAGGACGTTTCTCCCATGTCCAGCGACCGGGCGGAGATCGAGGTGAAGAAGCCGCAGGAGATCAAGGCGGTGCTGGATCAGTACGTCGTGGGTCAGGAGCAGGCGAAAAAGGCGCTGAGCGTGGCTGTGTACAACCACTATAAGCGCATCAAATATAAGGGCAAGAAGAACGATGTGGAGCTTCAGAAGAGCAACATCGTGATGCTTGGCCCCACCGGCTGCGGCAAGACCTACCTTGCGCAGACGCTGGCCAAGATCCTGAACGTGCCCTTCGCGATCGCCGACGCGACCAGCCTTACCGAGGCGGGCTACGTGGGCGAGGACGTGGAAAACGTGCTTCTGCGCCTGATTCAGAACGCGGACTACAACATCGACCTCGCGCAGCGCGGCATCATCTATATCGACGAAATCGACAAGATCGCGCGAAAGAGCGAAAACCGCTCCATCACCCGCGACGTGTCCGGCGAGGGCGTGCAGCAGGCGCTTTTGAAGATGCTGGAGGGCACGATTGCCTCCGTGCCGCCGCAGGGCGGGCGCAAGCATCCGCATCAGGAGTTTTTGCAGATCGACACCACCAACATCCTGTTCATCTGCGGCGGGGCGTTCGAGGGCGTTGAGCGCATCGTGGAAAGCCGCATCGGCAAAAAGACGATGGGCTTCGGCGCGGAGATCAAGGGCGAGATGGAGAAGTCCAACGACGAGATTATGAAGCAGCTGCAGCCCGAGGATCTTCTGAAGTTCGGCCTGATCCCCGAGTTTATCGGCCGCCTGCCGGTCATCGTGACGCTGAGCAAGCTGGACGAGGACGCGCTGGTGAAGATTCTCACCGAGCCGAAGAACGCACTGGTGCGTCAGTACGCGAAGCTTCTGTCGATGGATAATGTGGAATTGGAGTTCACCGACGCGGCGCTTCGAACCATCGCCCACAAGGCGCTGGAGCGCAAGAGCGGCGCGCGCGGCCTGCGGGCGATCATCGAGGACGTGATGCAGGACACCATGTTCAACCTGCCCAGCGAGCCTGACGTGACGAAGTGCGTCATCGACGAGAACGCCGTGAACAAAAACGCCGAGCCGACGCTGATTCGCGGCGAGCATGCCGCAAAGAAGCGTAAGGCTGCTGCACATCGCAGGGTCGAGGAGGAGGAACCCGCGCCCGCGCTGGAACAGCCGAAGGAGGGCGCGTAGGAAGCGGCACGCGCGGAGGCGGAGGGGGCGCTTTGCTCCCCCTCCGCACCTCCCCCTGACCGAAAAGGAAGCTTTTCCTGCGGAAAAGCGAACGCGCGCCCGGCCAAAGGCCGGGCGCGATTGAAATTCGAGAGGGCTGCGGCCCTCTCGAGCTCTCCGGGGAGCCTTCGCCCGAAGGGTTTCATTTTTTCGTTATACGGTTGTGCTTGCTTTTTTTCATACAAAACGGTATAATGCAGACACAGGGATGAATTAAAACGCAAAGGAGTTGTTTTCCAATGATTCAGGTAATTGCCGGTCACAAGGGCAGCGGAAAGACCAAGCGCCTCATCGACATCGCCAACGACGCATTCAAGTCCGAGCACGGCACCGTGGCCTTTATCGACGACGACAAGCGGTATATGTATGACCTTCGCCATGAAATTCGATTTGTGGACGCCAGCGAGAACCAGATTGTGAAGGGCTGCACCAGCGACGTATTCTTCGGTTTCCTGAGCGGCATGCTGGCCATGAACTACGACCTGTCCCTCGTGTGCATCGACGCGTTTTTAAAGCTTGTGAAAAAGACCGAGCTGAACGACATGGAGGACTTCTTTGCCCGCCTGAACACCCTTTCCGAGAGCAGCAAGTGCTCCTTTGTAATCAACATCAGCTGCGACGAGGAAAGCCTGCCCGCGTTTGTGAAGCAGTATCAGATTTGATGAACGGAAAAACCCTTGCGGTACGGCTGGTTTCGCTGGCGCTGGTGCTGCTTGTGTGCCTGATCGCCGTGAAATCGCTTTTGTCCGGCGCGTCGGGCTGCGCGCGCGTCCTGTCCCGCGCTGCCTATGACGACGGGGAATGGAGCGCCGGAGCGCCCACGGCCGAGCCGGCCGACACGCCGCCCGCATTTGCCGACGACGCGTATGATAAACTGTATCCCGACCTCATCGAGCCGTCCCTTGGGGACGAATAGAAAGAAGAAAAGGCATTTTCGCGTAGCGCGAGGATGCCTTTTCTGCGCGCGGAGAGCGGCTCACTTTTCTGAACTTATTAAAAAAGTTTTAATCTTTTCATATTCTGCTGACAGCCCCTTTAATTTCGTATATAATTAAAACATTCTTATGGGAAGGGCGGCGTTTCCATGAAAAAATGCATCGCTTTCGCGCTGGCGCTCCTTCTGGCGCTGAGCTGGTCGGCTTACGCGTATAACTACGATTTCCTGCTGGTGATGGACACCTCCGGCAGCATGGACGGCACGCCCATCTACGTGCTGCGCGAAGCCGCCGGGAGGCTGATCGACGACGTGGCGGATCAGTCCGCCGACTCGAATATCGCGCTTGAGGAGTTCAACTCCAGCGCGCGAGTGCTTCAGCGCTTCATCCCCGCGGGCGCCGGGCGCTATAGCCTTCTGACCACCGTGGGCCGGCTGAACGCGGGCGGCGCGACGGAAATTGACGCGGCGCTGTCCCTCGCCAAAAGCACCGTGGAGCGGCAGCTGAGCGCATACTCCAACCGAAAAATCTGCGTCATCGTGATGAGCGACGGCTACCCCACCTGCGACGTGGACAGCGCCTACAATCAGGCCGATCGGCTCAAGTATGTGGACGGTGTGGACGTATACACCGTGGGCTTTTTCCATAACCTCAACGATTCAACGCGTCTGGATTGCGAGGACGTGCTGCGCACCATCGCCAGCGACAAAACCAAGTACTTCGTGGTTGACAACGTGAACGACTTCGGCCTCATCTTCGCGGACATCTCCGAGATCATTCTGGAATCCGGCAAGATTATCATCTGGCTGGAGGGCGACGCGGATATTTCCATCGATTACGGCGGCGAGGTACTGAACAGCGGCAACAACCGCACGTCCTTCGGCACCATGCAGACGGAAGGACGCTCCAACGAGCGCAAGGTTCTGCGTCTTGACCCCGCAAACATCTACGACGTGGACATCTTTGGAAACGGCAGCGGCTATGTGAACTACACCGTCAAATACCCGGACGCCAACGGCGAACATACCGACACCCGCAAAATCGTCGGCATGCCCGTGTCCGCGGGACTTCACGCCACCACAAGTACCCGGCAGACGAACGCCACCACCATCAAGGCAGGCGGCGAGAGCTACACCGCCGCCCCGGGCGAGAGACGCGTATACCACGAGACCAGCCTGCCTATATCTGCCTACATGGGGAATCTTGCCGTCACCGCCAGCTCGTACTACGAGAAGAACAATCCGCCCGTATACCCCAGCCGAGTGATCGACGGCAAGGACAGCACCTCGTGGGACGCGTGGGGTGAGCATGAGAACGCGTGGATTAAGCTCACCGCCACCGATGGCTACGACTATCTCATCAGCGGCTTCTACATTGTGAACGGCAAGGGCGTAAACAAGAAGAGCATGGAATATTGGTATAAAAATTCCCGCGTGAAGGATTTCAGCGTGTACGTGGATGACCAGTACATCGGCAGCTACACCCTGAAGGACGACCGCACGCCCCAGCGCATCGACTTTCCTCAGGCCGTCGTGGGAAGCAGTGTCCGAATCCAGATCGATACCGTGTATAAGGGCAAAAGCTACTACGAAAAGAACTACGGCGTGTGCATCGCCGAAATCGAGCTCTGGTAAAATTCCAAACCGGCTGCCGCGTTCCCCGCGCGGCAGCCGAATGCGTATTGCTGAAAGGATATTCCTATGAAAAAGCTTCTGTCCATCCTGCTCGTTCTCCTGCTCTCCTTCGGCGCACTCGCGGAGCACATGGGCGCGGCCTATGAATTTCGAAACAGCAGCGTCACCGCCGCGCGCATCGCCTCCGGCGTTACCGAGATCGCCGAGGGCGCGTATTACTATTGCAGGGAGCTGAAAACGCTGGAGGTTCCCGCCACCGTGACGAAGATCGGCGACTACGCCTTCGATCACTGCGAGAACCTGACCGAGCTCACCGTCCCGGACAGCGTGCGCGAAATCGGCGAATGCGCGTTCAACTATTGCATGCGAATCGCCAGCCTTGACCTCGGAAACGGCGTGAAGACCTTGGGTAACTATGCCTTCTCCTGCTGCTTCTCCCTCCGACAGGCCACCATCCCCCAGAGCGTAACCAGCATCGGCGACTACGCCTTCTATAACTGCCGCGCGCTCGATACGCTCTATATCTATAGCAGCGTTCAGTCCATCGGCACCTCCGCCCTCGAAGGCTGCCCCCGCCTCACCGTCTATACCCCCGCCACATCCTTCGCCGCCTCCTACTGCACCCAGAACGGCATCAAGTGGGTGGCAATCGAAGAGCCGGAAAAGACGGAGACCCCTGCCGATTTGCCGGAGTCCACAAATACAACCGGTAATAAATATGAATTGTCCGCTAATAGCGAAAAAAATCAGGACTATCTGACAGATACTATAGATCATAGTGTCGAGAAAATTGTTTTCCTGACTCCAAACCATGAGATGTCATTACCCTTAGGAAAGGAAATCTTCGTATCGTGGAAGCCGGTAACAGGAGCTGACGGATATGTCTATTCCGCCGTCGCACATTCCAATGAATGGCAATATCTTGATATTGTCGTTCCCGCCGGTGAAAGCTTCACATTAAAGAAAGAGTGTGCCTATAAAGAAACCGCTGTAGATATTACAGTATCTGCATGGAAAGGAGTTTGGGGCAAGCATCAAATTATTACAACAGGCACCATAACTGTATACATTCAGAATGACTGGTGCGGGAAGTTTGGGCATATCTATGATTCGGGAAACTATAGTGAACAGCATCCTCATAATATGATACTGACCTGCACTGTTTGCGGACACAAATACACAACCAGTGAGCTTGGAAGATTTGACGATTGCTTAGACTGCGTATGTCTCCACGATACCGGATACATCGTAGATGGCCATCCCCATAAATATGCATACTGCACGGAATGTGGCAAGAAATTCGCGACCCGTGATTTGGGTATAGGTGCCTTATTCTCGTATTGCGACGAGTGTTTTCCATTTGAAGAGCAAGCGCGAAAATATGCTGCTTTGGCTGCGGAAGTATATAGGATGAAACCCTACGGATTCGGGAGTACCGTGAATAGATGGGAAATTTCGGACGATAACAGAATAGGTTTTAAAGATGCAGAAGACCCCGTCACAGAAGCACTGATAAAAACGTCGTTAACCGCTGACGGTAAGCTGTTTGTTACAATATCGTTTGAAGGTTCTCAAGATCTGAAAGATGATTGGATCCGTGATGCAGTTGCGACCGCCAAAAATGGTATTCATGTTGGTCTCAACAATGCTATGCAACGGTTTGTCAATGATTATATAAACAACGAAAATCAGCAGATGAGCGTAAGTTTAAAGACTCAAATTACAGAAATTGAGGGGAACTATAGTCTGAAACAGTTGCTCAATCAAGTAAAAAACATGCCCGGCGCGCGTTTGTGCATCACCGGGCATAGTCTCGGCGGAGCGATGGCGCAATACTTTACATACTACGCGATTGAGGAGCTTGGGATATCTCCGAATCAAATTGAAACATATACCTATGCTTCAATGATTCCTTTTACAGACGAGTTCGTATTGAATCATACAAAACTACAGGAAGCGAAAATCTATAACTTCATTGATGTGCGTGATCTTGTGCCAGATGTTGGCGTAACCAACGAGGCAGAACTGTCGATTGATCTGGAAGAAGGAAAATGGGAGCGGCTTTGGCTCAATCACGAATTATATTCTTCACTTGCAGAAAATGGGCAGATTTTTGTTGATTTTATAAATACTGGATATGAGCATCTCGGCGGCTTTAACAAGAGCGGATGTAACATTGGCAAGAACATCTATTTAGATTCCGGAGATATCGAGTCAGACATCGCCAATATATTTAAAACCAAGCGTGGCATTGACGAGATAGTGTATATTCTAACCAATATACACGCAGTTGAACACTATCAGGAAATGATGGAAAATTTGCCCGAGTATTGGCTGGCCGAGATAAATACAATTGATATTGTAAGCAGGAAAAAAGAAATTTCCTCGCAGAAAAGATAAGTATAGTATTTTCGCACAATCAAAAAGGATGCTGGAGTTTGACCTTTCCGAGCAGAACGTTGCAAAGCAACTTTGGCACTCCTGCGCATGGGCAACACGCCGAACAAGATTATCGTTCGGATACTCCCATATCCCGAATCAAATGACCGCGTTGCTCCTCATGCATGAAGAGCAACGCGGTTCATCCATTATTCCTCGTTTTCCGTCTGCGGTTCCGAATCCGCCGGTGCTTCCGCGGGCTCATTGGTTTCCGCATCCGGCACATGGCGGCCGACCAGACCGCCGGAGGCAACCTTATTCAGCAGGCTGGGAATGTCGAGGCTTGTGGCGGCCTTGATGGCTTCGAAGGATTGGAGCATGGAGCCGGTCACGTCGCGTGTCAGGCCGGTGGCCGCGCCCTCGCCGAACAGGATGATCTTCTCGGTCTGGCCGAGCGGCTCGCCGATGGCGCGGGCGACCTCGGGCAGCTTATCGACGACCATCTCGAGCATCGCGGCCTGTCCATACAGCTGCATGGCTTCCGCCTTGCGGCGAATGGCTTCGGCCTCCGCGCGACCCTTCATTTCGATGGCCTCGGCGGCCTTCTGGGATTCGTACAGCTCCGCGTCGGCCTTGGCCTGACGCTCGAAGCGCTCGGCCTCGGCGCGGGCGATGCGCGCGTCCTTTTCGGCGTTCGCCTTTTCGCGAACCTCCACGTTCAGGCGCTCGCGCTCGATTTCGACCTGCTGCTTCTTCAGCTCCGTTTCCTTCTGAAGGCGCGTCATCTCGGCGGCGGCGCGCTCGGTTTCGTAGGTCTTGCGGATGCGCTCCTGCTCGATTTTGTAGGTTTCGTCGGCCTTGGCCTTCTCCTGATCGGATTCGATCTTGTAGGCGGCCTTGCGAAGCTCCAGCTCCTTGTTCTGCTCGGCGATAATCGCCTGCGCTTCGATCTCGGCCTTGTGCCCCTCCTGCTCCGCCTTGGCGCGCGCGATCTTGGCGTCGCGCTCCTTGTCCACGATGTTCTGAAGCGCCATGGTCTCGATCACGTTGTTGTCCTTGTCGGAGAAGTTCTGAATCGTCAGGTTGATGATCTCAAGACCCATGTTGCCCATGTCGGACATGGCGGCCTTGATGGATTCCTGCGCGAACTTGTCGCGGTTCTGAACCAGCTCGGCGATGGTCATCTGGCCGATGATCTCGCGCATGTTGCCCTCCAGCACGTCCTTGGCGAGCGCCTTGATGTGGTCGGAGTCGTAGTGCAGCAGCTGCTCCGCCGCCGTGGCGATGGACAGATCGTCCGAGCCGATTTTGATGTTGGCCACCGCGTCCACCAGCACCGATATGTATTCCTTGGTGGGAACGGGCTGCGCCGTCTTAATGTCCACCTGCATCAGGCACATGTCCAGCTTGTCGATGCGCTCCACCGCCGGAACCCAGAACGTCGCGCCGCCGCGCACGATGCGGTAGCCGAACTTCTTCACGGAAACCGTGCCGTCGTGATTGCGCACCTTGTAGCGCCTGCGCAGGAAACCGGAGATGATCAGCGCCGTGTCCGGCGGCGAGATCCTGTACCGCGGCAGGAACTTGATCAGAATGATCACGCCCACAAGGACAATCGGAATCCAGTACCAGTATTGCAGCAGCTTCTCGTAATTCATACCGTTCATGGTCTCGCGCCTCCCTGTGCATTTTCTTTAGAAAAAGTATACAGGATGTGAGTGTTTTTGTCAATAAAAGCTTTTCACGGCC
>CAVERI010000094.1:0-10130 GCA_963618055.1 bacterium
GGAAGCGTTCCGGCACGCGGGACGTTTTCCTATTTTCTTCTGCGTATCTCTTGACACCGCATGTGATACCATATATAATACTGTATATGGAGCAGTGCCCTATGTCACAATGGGAAAAGCTGATCCGGCGGATTTTGCTTCTTTCAAAGGATCTGCGATTTGATGAACTGCGCAGGGTGTTGGAAAGCTGCGGGTACCAGATGTTTTCCCCTCGCAGTGGAAGCAGCCACTATACCTTTCGTAAACCCGGCTGCATGCCAATCACAATTCCCAAGCATGAACCCATTAAAAAATATACGTCGAAATGGTACGCGACATCGTAGAAGGCGAGGCAAACAGACATGAAAACACTTGAAGAATATATGGCTCTGCCCTATCGGCTGGAAATTATTCCCGATCCCGACGAGGGCGGCTTTGTGGGAACGTATCCCGACCTGCCGGGCTGCCTGACCAGCGGTGACACCATGGAAGCCGTCGTTCGAAATGCCGAAGACGCGAAGCGCGCGTGGCTTGCCGCCGCGCTGGAAGACAGCCTTGCTATTCGCGAACCGGAAGCCCCCTGCGCATACTCCGGCCAGTTCAAGCTGCGCATTCCGAAATCCATGCACCGCTCCTTAGCGGAGCACGCCCGGAGCGAAGGAATCAGTATGAACCAATACTGCCTGTACCTCTTAGCCAAAAACGACGCGCGGTACGGCGCGTGATTCTCTCCGACCGCCGCCCGCATTCTCCGATTGATCTTGAAACGACGCGGAAAATCCAGCTTCGCATCGAACGAGTCGTTGAAGAAAGCCATCGTCCCTGCCACAGCACGCCCAATTTCACCGCGTCCAAATAAAAACGCCCGCATCCTCCGATTGTTTTCGGAAAAATGCGGGCGTTCGATTCATCGTTTACAGCGGCGGCAGCGGCAGCGGGCAGTGGAGCAGCGCGAGCGAAACCGGCATGTCGCACAGCAGCTCGGGCAGCTTTTTCAGCGCGTCCAGCCGCGCCGTGGCGAGGATATACGGCAGAGCGCGCTGCGCGAACGCGTAGTCCAGCGCCTTTTTCGGCGCGCCCGTCATCAGCGGAATCGCCGCGGCGCAATAGGCGTGCATGTCCTCCAGCGTGCGCGCGGAAAGGGTGATGCCCAGCGCCTTCAGCCGTTCAAGCAGGGTATGCACGCGGGCTTCCACCTCGCCGGGAATCTCCGTCGCCGGGTGGAACGCGCGCCGAATCGCGTCCAGCGACGGCGTTTTTTCCGCGGGCGCGGGCACGGGCTGTGCCGCGCGCCACATGTCAATATCGGGCGCGGGAAGGCGCACGAGGAACGCGCGGTCGAGCAGGCGCGCGTCCAGCGGATAGCCGATCTGGTCGTCCAGCGCGGTCATCACCACGCGCAGGGACTGGTTTTCGCCGTCCTCAAAGCGCGTAAGCAGGCCGCGGGACTGGTCATCCTGCGCGGTACGGTTCACATCGTCCAGCATGACCACGCGCAGGGTTCGATCGTCCTCAAAGCGCGTGAGCGCCTTGAAGCGCGCGTCCTCGCGGGCGTTCTTCACGTCCGAATCCAGACAGGCGAAGCGGCGCGAACCGGGAACCGTGAGCCCGAGCGCCGCGGCAAGCAGGCGAATCATCGAGCTCTTTCCACAGCCCGTCGGGCCGGACAGCACGGTAAAGTGCCCCAGCGCCAGACAGGCAAGCAGGTTCACGGCTTCGTCGTTATCCAGCGGCCGCCCGGCGCACTCAAACGCGCGGCGCACGTCGCTGACCATCTGCGCCGCCGTCGGCTCATAGGTCTCCGGACTGCGCGCGTAATCGCTCTGGTCGGTTCCGTCCCAGCCGCGAATCAGCTCCGCGGCGCGGCAGTTAATCGCGAAGCGAAGGAAATCGCCCTCAAAGGCCTCCTTCGACGCGTCGCTTAGCAGCTTGTTGGCCTCCGTCTGCGCGGCACGCGCGCTCTCCGCCGCGCGCAGGCGCGCCTCGGCCTCCTTCTTCAGCGCTTCAATGCGCTTTTCCTCGCGCGCAATCTCCTGCGCGTGCGTCTCGCGCACCTCGTTCATCAGCTCCGCGCGCTTTTCCACGCGGCGAAGGCGCATTTCGTCCAGCTCGCCAAGCAGGCGCAGGCGTTCCTCCTCAATCGAGTTCAGCGCGTCCACCTGCGCGCCGGTCGCGGGCTCGGCCTGCGGAACGTGGAAGCGGCGCGCGATCGTATCGGCGAAGCCGTCCATCCGCAGAAGCTCGTCCAGCAGGCCGTCGCGCGCTTCCGGCAGCGCCCACGCGTGTCTTGCCGTCTCCGAGGCGCGTTCAATGGGACTGAGCACCGGCTTCCCGCCGGCGTTGCCGGGCACGGGCGCGCCCAGCTGATCGATGCGCGACCGGCGCCAGCCGTCGTCCACAACCTCGGACAGGCTGCGTCCGCGGCGCGGGTTCAGACCCGTCTGCGCCAGCAGCGCCGCCTCGCGCGGGGAAAGCCGCGGGTTCGCGCGCGGGACGGACGGCTCCGGCCGCGCGGCCTTGGGCGCGGGAGTCCGCACAAATTCGGGCGCAGGAGTCCGCATGAATTCAGGTGCGGGAGCCGGGCGCGCCGGCACGACCGCCCTCTCCGATACAACCGCCTTTTCCGGCACAGGATTCCCGGCGGCCGCCTCCGGCGCGCTCGCCTCCTCCTCTTTTTTCTCGCAAGCCGCCGTTTCGCTCGCGGGCTCCGCCTCCTCCGCGCGCTCGCAGACCGGCTCTGCCTCCGGCGTGGTTTCATTATACGGAATGATGACCTCGGTCTCCTCGCCCTCGGCCAGCGGAATGGTGTAAATGCCCGCCTCCGCCACCGGCACGCGGAAGCCCTTGCCCTCGGTATCGAGCGTAAACTGATACTCGCCCTCGGCTTCGCCCGCCTGCGCGTGCCACGGCGCGGAAACCTCGCCGTCCAGCACCACGGCCACCCGGCGCGTGCCGGGACGGCGGAGCAGAATCGCGCGCACGACGCCCTCCGCGGTCTTCTCCGCGCGAACGACCTCCATCAGCCATTCCGTGCGGCACTCGGTCACAACGTCGGAATACACAATATTCTGATTAAACTCGGCGCGGTCGGGATTGTAGTTCTTGTTGGGACGGATCTTGTCGTTTTCCGCAGCGTGCTCGCGCAGATCCAGCGCGCAGTAGCGGCCAAGCGTGCGCATGCGCGCCTTAAAGCGGCTGGACTCATTTTTGTCCGGCACAATGCGAACGCCGCCCTCGTCGGGGAATTCCCCGCGAGCGTCCTCGATGCGCTCAAACACGCCGTCTCCCCTTACAAACAACGGCTTAATTCGAAAATAGGCTTTTTGGGGCAGGTCTTCCTCCAGATATCCGATGGTTACTTTTCCCGGGAGAGTCATTGAAATTCCTCCTGGCTTCATTCTCATTGCTCGTTTTTTACCATATGTGCGTTTATTATAAATATTATAGCGGCAAATCGCCTTCGCGTCAATCCGTAAACCCACCAATTTGAAAGAAAAATTGTCATTTCAAGCGATTTTTTACCGTTTTTCCCTTCTTTTCCCTCGCCGAATCCGAAAACTCACCCCCGCGGCGCCTCCCGCCGGGCGCGACGTTTTTACGTTGCACGAAGGCGAAAAATGTGGTATGATAGGTTTCGTATTTGAAGGAGGGTTTGGTTACATGCAGTTTCGCGCGGCGCTTTTTGATATGGACGGCACGCTGATTGATTCCATGGGCGTATGGGCGCGTGTGGACGAGGTCTTCTTCGCGCGGCGCGGTCTTCCGCTTCCGCAGGATTATGCGCGTTCCGTTGCGGGGCTGTCCTTCCGGCAGACAGGCGAATACACGAAGGCGCGCTTTCATCTGCCGGAATCGGTGGACGATATTCTGCGCGAATGGCACGAGCTGTGCGAAAGCGCCTATGTAAACGACGTGCCCCTGAAGCCGCACGCCGCGGAATACCTAAAGAAGCTGCGCGGCGAGGGCGTGCGTCTGGCGGTCGCCACGGCGCTGCCGGAGCGGCTGTACAGGCCGGTGCTGTTGCGTACGGGCGTTTTGCCCCTGTTTGACGCGTTTGCCTCCACCGACGAAGCCGGTGAGAGCAAGCGAAGCGGAGACGTATACCGGCTGGCGGCGCGCCGTCTGGGCGTGGAGCCGGCGGAGTGCGTGGTGTTTGAAGACATTCTGGACGGGCTGCTTGGCGCGAAGGCGGCGGGCATGAAGGCCGTGCTGGTGCGCGATCCGTCCGCCGCCGGGGAGCGCGAGCGCGCGCTGGCGGTCTGCGACGCGGCGATTGACGATTTTGGCGACTGGCTATAAAAAACCTGATTACGGAGGGATACCATGGATATTGACATTCTGATCTGGCTGGGCGAACACAGAACGGGCTTCCTTACGGCGCTGATGTCCACCATTACCTATCTGGGCAGCGAGGTGCTGATTATCGGCATTGCCTGCCTGACCTACTGGTGCCTGAACAAGCGCGCCGGAAACCGCATGCTGCTCACGCTGTTTGTGGGCATTCTGACCAACCAGATTCTCAAGATCACCTGCTGCGTGCGCCGTCCGTGGGTGCGCGACGCGCGCGTGGTTCCCGTGGAATCCGCCGTCGCGGGAGCGACCGGCTATTCCTTCCCCAGCGGTCACACCGCCAACTCGATGTGCGGCTACGGCTCGCTGACGCGCGAAAAAGGGCTGAAGCGCTGGCGCTGGCTGTTCTGGCTGCTGCCCGTGCTGATCGGCTTTTCGCGCCTGTATGTGGGCGTTCACACGATTCAGGACGTGGTCGTTTCGCTGGCGCTGGGCGTGGCAACCGTGCTTGTGATGGATCGGCTTTCAGAACGCCTTGAGCGCACGCCGGGCATGGACGTGTGGGTGTCCGTGATCGGCATTGCGCTGTCCATCGGCCTTGCGCTGTACGCGCGCTTTAAGCCCTATCCGGCCGGCGAAACCGCCGATTACAGCATCGACGCGCTGAAGCTCGCGGGCGGCGCGGTGGGCGTGTTCGCGGGCTGGCTGTTCGAGCGCCACTGCATCCGCTTCTGCACACCGGACACCGCCGTCAAAAAGCTCATCCGCTTTCTGGGCGGCATGGTCGTTTTGCTGGTCATCATGAAGGGGCTGAAGCCGCTTCTGAATGCCGCGCTGGGTCTTTCCGTCGGCAGCTTTGTGCGCTACATGCTCGTGGGTCTGTTCGCTACGATGGGCTGGCCGCTGATCTTCAAAAAGGCCGGATTCTAAGGAGAAAAAACGATGGCACGACATCACTCGGAATGGTCGGTTGAAATTCGCCCGCAGAAGGGCTGGCTGAACGTCAACCTGAAGGAGCTGTGGCAGTATCGCGACCTGATCTATCTGCTCGCGCGGCGCACGTTCGTCGCCATGTACAAGCAGACGATTCTCGGCCCCGCGTGGGCGATCATCCAGCCGCTGCTCACCACGTCCATCTTCACCGTGGTCTTCGGCAAAATCGCGCAGATTTCCACCGACGGCATGCCCCAGTTTCTATTTTATATGTGCGGAAGCGTGCCGTGGAACTACTTCGCGCGCTGTCTGGAAAAGACCTCGCAGACCTTCCTTGAAAACGAGAAGGTGTTCGGCAAGGTGTATTTTCCTCGCCTTTGCGCGCCGATTTCCACCATTCTGGTCACGATGCTGAATTTCTTCATCCAGTTTGCGTTCTTCCTGATTTTCCTCACGATCTACGCCCTGAAGCCCAATCCTGTGGTGCACGTGAACTGGGCGCTGGCGGCCATGTTCCCGCTGGTGCTTTTGCAGATGGGTCTATTGGGGCTGGGCGTGGGCATTTCGGTGAGCGCGCTCACGGTGCGCTATCGCGATCTGGCGCTGCTGGTTTCCTTCGGCGTGTCGCTGTGGATGTACATTTCCCCGGTGGCGTATCCGACGTCTTTGATGATTCAGAACTTCCCGGGTCTCAAAACCGTGTTCATGCTGAACCCGATGACGCCGATCATCGAATACTTCCGCGCCGCGTTTCTGGGCACGACCACGTTTAACGCGTGGTATCTGCTTTTAAGCGCGGGCGTGACGCTTCTGTTCCTGTTCTTAGGGACGATCTTCTTCAACCGCGTGGAAAAGACCTTCATGGACACGATCTGACAAGCGAGGAATCGATATGAGCGACGTTGTACTGCAGGTGGAAAACGTATCCAAGCAATACCGTTACGGGCAGCTGAACAGCAGCTCCCTGCGCACGGATCTGGAAATTCTGCATGCCAAGCTGCATCATAAGGAAAATACGCTGGGAAAAATCGGCTCGATGTCCGGCAGCGGCCGCAGCGGCGAAGCGTTCTATGCCCTGCGCGACGTGAGCTTTGAGGTGAAGCGCGGGCAGGCCATCGCGCTGATCGGCCGCAACGGCGCGGGAAAGAGCACGCTTCTCAAGCTGATTTCCCGCATCACCGCGCCCACGGAGGGCGCGATTCGCTACAAAGGGCACGTCGCCAGCCTGCTGGAGGTCGGCACGGGCTTCAACCAGCTTCTGACCGGCCGCGAGAACATCTATCTGAACGGCGCGATTCTGGGCATGACGCGCGCGGACATCACCAAACGGCTGGACGAGATCATCGATTTCTCCGAAATCGGCCCCTTCATCGACACGCCGGTCAAGCGCTACTCGTCGGGCATGTATGTGAAGCTGGGCTTCGCCGTGGCCGCGCACCTCGACCCCGACATCCTCATCTGCGACGAGGTGCTCGCCGTGGGCGACATGCGCTTTCAGGATAAGTGCATCCGCAAGATGAGCCAGCTTGCCAACGAGCACACGGTCATCTACGTTTCCCACAACATGCGCACGCTGCGGCAGCTGTGCAACTATGCCGTATACCTTGAGCAGGGGCGCATGACCTACGCCGGCGATTTGGAGCACGCTATTTCGCTGTACGCCGGCGCATCCTCCCTACAGGATACGCACCACGATTTCTCAAGCGTGAAGCACGAGGGCAACATGGGTCGCCTCGCGCGGATGGAGGAGCTGGATCTTCTGAACGTCACCAGCTGTGAATACGAAATGGGCGGGCGCGTTTTCTTCCGCCTGAAGACGCACGCGCACGAGGACGTGAACAACCTGCGCGTCTCCGTGCAGCTGAGCCGACCCGGTACCGACGTGATCGCCTCCTCGCTCAGCGAGCCGTCCATCACGCTGCGCGCCGGGGAGACCGTTGCGCAGGACTATTGCCTGCCGCTGGATGGCCTTGCGCCCGGCGAGTACGACGCGAAGCTGTGGATTTACTTCATCGACCCCCTCGGCCGCATGATCTCCTACGACGTGGTTCCCAACGCCTTCCGCTTCGCCATCACCCAGAACCTCGAAACCGCCGACGGCATGAAGTGGGTCGAGCGCCGCCACGGTTTGTTCCGGCTGCACGACGTGGAACGGATTTCGCCGGAGCAGCCGTAAGACGCAAAATCGCCCGCCGCGAAAAGCGACGGGCGATTGAATGCTTCAGTAGAACTCATACGAATCACATTTATGCTCTTTGAGAACGCAGTCGACGATATAATCTCCCTTATTCGTTACCAGAAGCCACGAAAGATTGAAGCGTTCGTCTCCCGTCAGCCAGTTGCTGTATACGGGCGCGGCATACAGAAGCACGGCATCCGACTTGCGCGTGCGGTTTGCCATGGATATGGCTTCGTCAAGCGGCATGAGCTCGATTTGCGTTTCCGTCTCAATTCGATATTCATGCCAGTTCATCATAATCCCATCCAGCCCGTTTACGCCAACCGCCGCCAGAATCCGATCGCCGTAAATGGCGATTCCATCCTCCGTCCAGTGCTCGAATTCAAACCTGTGAACATCGGTATTCAGAATGGATTTCTTATACTCCGCGTCCGTCAACCAGCGATCCTCGTCGCCCCAGCGCTCCCGGGTATCCCACGCGACGCCGCGATGCGCAAGCCAGTCCGAGGGAAGCACGTCCTTCAAAAGCGCCCTGCATATCTCTTCGCTTTCGCTTTTCGGCATGTTCATCCTCGGCGGCTGATATTCGCCGCCGCGCTCGCCGCTCACCATGGAGTCGTAGTACGACAGCTCCCGCGTATCGTCGTTGACGTGCAGATATCGATACGGCTTTTCATCGCTGCGGCTTTCATAGATATCCTCGGTGGAAAATTCCGTTCGTTCCTGACGGACATAGCCCTCGCCCAGCAGCGCGTTCAGCAGACTATCCAGATCATAGGCCTGCCGTCCCTGCACAAGCGTCGCCGGGTACGCCCGCTGCAGCGTCTCCGCGTCCGGCAGAACCGCGTTCGGGTCTGTGGAAATCAACCGCATTTCCCGCATCCGGTCTTCGTTTTCGGAGATTTTGTCCGGAGATATGGAGAAGTCGACCGTATAATCCTTGCCGGTTGGCTGAATATCGTCGCTGTTCATGTATCCAAACAAGCCTTCCTTCGTGTAAACGAGGCTCACCCTTTCGGACTTCTCCGCCACCAGAACCAGCGAATCCAGCGGAACCGTTCGAATGATATCCTCCGCCGAATAGTCCGCCTTCGAAAACAGACACGCCGGTCTGACCGTCACCTTGTATACGGGATAGGTCTCCGCGCCCGCCGTCAGGCAGACGCCAAGCGCCAGTATCAGCGCAAGCACAAGGGTTCCAACGCGCATTTCAATTCTCATTTTTGTTCCTCCTTTTCGCGCACTTCCTTCGTTTCGCCTTACATGGCAGAAACTTCATTTTGAAATCAATACTATGGACGCATACCGTATCCAATTTGTTCCAGCTATACGATGTGGAACGGGTTTCACCGGAGCAGGCGTAACGAAGAGGGTTGATGTACAGGAAACTGAAGGAACAAAAACGAGCCGACGAATGAAACGCCGACTCGTTTTCCTTTTCATGGTATGAAGCTTCGGGTACCTGTTTAGAAACGCTCGTAAATTGACTGATACGCCGCGGGAATGGTATCTGTTACTACGAACAACGGGCGTTTTTCGAAGTCGATCTCGCCGATTACGGTGGTTCCGAGATTGCCTGCGGCGATGAACAGAGAGGCTTGTTCCTTTGTTGCGCCGACGGCTTGGGGAATCAGGCACAGTTCGTCTGCGTTTTCGGCTGCGGCGATGATCGTATCGTCTATTCCGTTGCCGTCCGGGTCGTTGGTCTTCATGATTTCAATAACCGACTCAAGCTCGTCGAGCGTGACAGGGTCGATAAGTCCCATGTTGTCCATGAACGTGCGATTGATCCATACCTTCGCGTTCGGGTTTGCCGTGGGGCTGGGCGTGGGCGTGACGGAGGGAAGCGTTGGCTCGAACGCTTCGTAGTCCGCCTGATATTCCGCAGGAATTTCCAGCTTTACCACGAACAGCGGAAGCACGTCGAACGAAAATTCTCCCACTTTACAGGTGCCAAGCTTGCCGGAGGATAGGAACAGGGCGGCTTCTTCCTGCGACGCACCGACGGCCTGCGGAATCAGAAGCAGGTCGTCCTCGGTTGCCGCGGCGGCAACCAGTTCATCGGCGATTCCATTCCCGTCCGCGTCGCACGTCATCATGAGCTGCACGACCTCTGAAAGCTCGTCCAGCGTGACGGGGTCTACAAGTCCAAGGTTATCCATATACCGGCGGTTGATCCACACCTTCGCGTCGCCGCTCTGTTCATGGGTATAGGGGATGCCGAGCTTCTTCGCGTACTGTTCCGCGTAGGAGCCTTCGGCCACCGTCAGCGTCAGGCTTGCGCAGTCTTCAAACGCGGTGTCGTCGATGCTCAACACGCTGTCCGGCAGGGTTACCGAGCGCAGCGCGCCGTTTCCGGCGAAGGCGCAGGCGCCGATGGTCGTCAATCCCTCTTCGATGACGACGGTCGTCAGGCTCGAGCAGTCGCGAAAAGCGCCGTCGCCAAGGCCCTTCACGGTTTCCGGAATACGGAGCGAGACCATATCCGCGCAGCCCGCAAACGCTTCGCTTTCGATGTTCAGCACGCCGTAGGGAATGGAGACGTTTCCGCTCGCGTTCCTCCCGTTCAGCGTCTCCGCGCAAACCGCGCCGCACAGCAGCATAAGGCACAGCAGTCCCGCCCAAAATCTCTTCATGGAATCTCCCTCCAGCCACATTCAAGCATTTCTACAGGCTATTATACTGCGCGCTTTTGCGTTTGTCACGTTCTTTCTGTTCGATGAAGAAGTACAGCCGCAGAAAGCCTCGC